>JACNJU010000195.1 GCA_014382375.1 Rhodospirillaceae bacterium | reverse complement strand
CGTTTTCCAAGCGGACCCCCCTCCACCAACCCCGGATCCGGTCCGCATCTCCCGCGGCGCCCTATTTCGCCTTTCTAATCAATGCGTAGGGCGTCGTGGTCGGCTGTACCGGCGTCCTGATAACGGTTGCAATTTTTTTCAGCGCATGAGCCGCCCCCGCGCTTAATATCTTTAACCCAGACTGGGGCGCGCCCGCCGATCGACCATGATAAACTAATTGCAGGCCCGCGAATGGTTCATCGCCGCAAGACGGCTGCCAAGGCTGGAGCGGAAGGTTCAGGACGAAGGTCGAACTTCGGCTACGTGCCGTAAGCGGCCCGTTAGGATTTCCTAATATATCGCCCCTAGATGCCGGCGGTAGAAGCCGTCCACAACTTCCTCGCCAGATCGGGAATCCATGCTGCGATGTGCCTGCTGGGTGCAGCCAAAAATATGCCGGGAAACATGAAAAGCCCAGTCAAGACACCAATACCGGTATAGCTAAGCCCCGACTCCGAGACCAGAAACGGCGCTAACGCCGACACCGCCTGAACCTGCATTGGCAAGATCGTGCCAATCAGGAACATGAGCGCGAGAACGCAGAAGCAATTTGAAAGGAACATCAGGACTTATCTTACGTCTGGCATGCCTTCTCCACCGGCAGCGCCCGTTAGGCCTACTCAATAATCTTGAAATAGCTATCCTTCTTGATCACTAGTCCGGCCTTGAAGGTAAATATATCGAGGCCAAGACAATCCAGCTTTTCGCCGCTCGGTAGTGTGGCCTGCCGGCGCCATTCTGAGATACCCTTGTTGCCGTCGATGCGATTGTCGATCGGGTGCCACTGAATATCGGGCAGGGTTTCCATCAACTCGCTAAAAAACGCGTGCAGCGCTACTTTCCCGACAATATGCCCGCCATCGTAATCCGACCCTTTGGGGAGGACGAAAACCCCATCCTCGGCAAAGAAGTCCACGATGGCATCGACGTCGTGGCGATTAAACGCGTCGCCGATTGCCTCCAACAACGCAATCGTGACACCCTCGTTCTCATCTTGCTGAATCTCGCGAACACTCATGGTTTATCCCTCCCGATCTAGATCAGTTTCCAATCAACTATACACGCCAGAGCCTGGAAAGATAAACGACTGGTAGGCCATTTTCGAATTAGAGAAATGCGTAGACTATCGCAGAGAAGCTGCGCGCCATCATGGCCTACATCCATACCATCGGTGCGCACACCTTGATGACGTTGACATCACACTAGGGTGCAACCAGAACGACGAGCTATCCGATACGTGCTCTCAAATTTTTTAATTGTCTTCCGCTAGAAGCGTACAGACCTAAGCAGTGCACAGACATGCACCGTCGTTCATATTGCCCGCCAATTGCTGGATGGCGGCTATGGGGCAATTGCGAGCGTTAGGAATTTCGGTCGGCCAAGCTCGCTACGGGTCAAAAGCGATCTGTTTGGATTTGCTAATATGACGCTCAAAGCCAGGGCATAAGCGGAAACTGGCTCGACGCCGGATATGTTCCGGTTTGTGCCAATAGCAGACTGTTAGAAATTCCTAATATATAGCACCAAGATATCGGCAGGTGGGAGCCGTACACAGCATCAAAAGCGAAAGTTCAGCGTGGCGCTATCTTGGCGCGCGCCGAGTTATGTTGCGGACCAGCGTCCCTGTGAACTGTTTTGCCTGAAATAATTGTAACAATTCACGGTCCTATCGAAATATAGATTACATCATTTAACAATAATTCGATTCGATTTTTCTCCTAAATCTATAGCCTGAATTTGTTGCCAAGAGTGTTCTCCGGTGTCGCCCGAACACTCAGGCAAGTGGAAGTAGATGCGGTAGAGATCCTGCCTCATTCCATTTCTATCATTCAAAAGGAGCAAGTCAGTGCGAAAACTTTTCGGAGTCTGCGGTCTCGGCCTGATTGTAGCGATGGCCATCGTGGTCAATTCCAGCGGCAATGTGTCAGCGCAGGAATTTACCTACACACCTCAGTTCAACAGTAAGAATGAACTGATGTTACCGAGAAACCATATTTGGCGGGAATGGGTGTATTCAGGTGCAATCGTCACGCCGAACTCACTCAAAGACGGCGCGGCACCTTTCCCTGAATTTCATTCAGTTTGGGGGGAACCAGGTGCCTATGCCTATTACAAAAAAACCGGTAAGTTCCCCGAAGGCACGGGCATAGCCAAAGAATTGGGCCTCGTCGGATCGACCGAAGCGGTCAGCGGAAACGGCTTCTTTATGGGCAAGCTCCAGGGGTTTGAAATAACCATTAAGAGCAAAAAACTCTATCCCAATGAACCAGGAAATTGGGCTTATTATACCTTCGGACATCATGCAGAACCCTACAACAAATCTGCCAAGAAAATGCCGGCCGAAGCTTGCAACGCTTGTCACGAGTCAACGGCGGCCGACGACTTTGTCTTCACCCAGTATTACCCGTTCCTAGCTGCCGCCAAGCCGAAATGAGCGGTCCGGGACATACGTTGCGTGACGGCCTCTTTCTGGCCGTGTTGATTATAGCCTCTGCGGTCGTCTCCAGTTTCGGGGCGGCGGCAGAGACTTTCTCACCGTATGTCGACGACGAGGGCAATATCAGCATCCCGAAAGACTTTCGCAGCTGGCATTTCCTGGGATCCTGGGGCGTGGCAACGGACGTAAAGGGGGCGGTGGGCTCCAAGGGTTTCCACAATGTTTACACCCAGCCGGAAACCGTAAAAGCCTTTCGAAAAACTGGTAAGTTTCCGGACGGCGCGGTGTTGATCAAAGAACTGCTAGAAGCTAAGACCGATGGTATGACAACTGGCAAAATCAGCTACGCGACGAAAACCGATGGTTGGTTTGTCATGGTCAAAGATACAAAAGGTCGTTTCAAGGGCAACCCGCTATGGGGCAATGGCTGGGGCTGGG
>JACNJU010000194.1 GCA_014382375.1 Rhodospirillaceae bacterium | reverse complement strand
CACAAGCTTTGCGGCTCACGCCATTGGCGCGGGCATCAAGCCATCAAGTTTGATCGAAGATGCTGTGTTGAAAGACAAGATCCAGCGGCTTTGGCTTGCCTGGACTGATGAGGCCGATGCTGATGGCCTGACGGATTTTTATGGTCTTCAGTCCATTGCCGCACGGGCCGTGTTTGAAGCGGGCGAGTGTTTCTTTCGCCTACGGCCCCGCAGGCCCAGTGACGGATTGGTCGTCCCGTTGCAGCTGCAAATGCTGCCGTCAGAGCAATTGCCTTATGCCCATTCGGAGACACTGCCCAACGGCAACGAAGTCGTCTTCGGTATTGAGTTCGATCGCTTAGGGCGTCGTGTTGCCTATCACTTTTTGAGGCAACCGCCTGGCGACGTTCGTCAACACACGGATCACTCTCGGGTACGTGTCCCGGCCAATCAGGTACTTCATATTTTTAATCCCGTGGCCGAGGGACAGATCCGGGGTGTTCCGTGGTTGACGCCCGCCATGACCAGGCTCTGGTTATTGGAGCAATATGACGACGCCGAACTGGACCGCAAAAAGGTCGCTGCCATGTTTGCGGCGTTTATCACCAAACCTTATCCCGAAGAAATCATGGGCGAAGACGCTGCGCCGAAAGATCAGGATCACGCATCATTGGTGGGATTGGAGCCGGGTACTTTGCAGATGTTGCTTCCCGGCGAAGACATCAAATTCTCCGATCCAGCCGACGTGGGTGGATCCTACGAGGCGTTTCAGTACCGGACTTTGCTGGCCTGCTGTTCAGCCATGGGTGTGCCCTATACCAATGTGACGGGGGACCTCCGACAGGCCAACTATTCCAGCCTGCGCGAAGGCAAGCTTGAGTTCCGCCGACGCATGGAACAGTTCCAGCACAATGTGATGATCTTTCAGATGTGCCGCCCGGTATGGCGACGTTGGATGGAAGACGCTGTGTTGTCTGGCGCGCTTGGCATAAATGATTTTGCGATGATGCCAGGGAGATACCTCCCTGCAAAATGGATCCCGCCCAAATGGGATTGGGTCGATCCCCTTAAAGATCGCAAGGCTGAGATTGAAGCGATCAATGCCGGGCTTAAATCCCGCTCAGACGTCATCGAAAGCGAAGGCTTTGATGCCGAAGAAGTGGACCGGCGCATTGCTGCAGATCAGGCACGACAAGAAGCGCTCGGGCTTAGGTTTGAAAAAGACGGCGCATCATCTTCGGACGTGACCGAAGACGACCAAACCCAAAGTACCCGCGAGCAGAACGTTTCTGCCGCCTAAAAGGACATCCCCATGAAATCCTGGTTTACAGCGCGCGCCAAAAATGGCGTCGCGGAGCTCTCTATTTATGACGAGATTGGTGCCTACGGCGTACCGGCAAAAGCTTTTATCGATGAGATGAAGGCTTTAGGCGAAGTCGCGGATCTAACACTCAGGCTCAACAGCCCGGGTGGGTCTGTGTTTGACGGCATCGCCATCTACAACGCGCTTAAACGCCATCCGGCAAAGATCACCATCACAGTGGATGGCCTGGCTGCTTCCATCGCCTCTGTCATTTTGTGCGCGGGTGACGACGTCGTCATGCCGAGAAACGCGATGATCATGGTTCATGATCCGTCTGCCGTCGTTATGGGCAACGCAGGCGATATGCGCTCCATGGCCGAGGCCCTGGACAAGATGCGCGATGGTCTGGCGAGCGCCTATCAGGACAAGACGGGACGCGAACCATCAGAGATCACCCACTGGATGGCCGAAGAAACCTGGTTCGATGCTGCAGAAGCCTTGGATGCTGGGTTTGCTGATCGGCTCGAAGACCCGGTCTCCATGGCCGCAACCTTTGATCTTTCCAATTTCACCCGGGTGCCGCCCACGCTGGCGTCGCTCGCAACCGCTGCTTCCCCTGAGCCTAAGGAGACAAACATGACCGAGAAACCCACCCCTGATCCAATTGCCACTGATGCGGAAGCCAAACCGAGCGAAGACGCCCCCCCAAAAGCGCCTGTAGAAGACAACGTCGTCGATTTAGATCAGGTTCGCGCGCAGGAACGCAAAGCGACTTTGGCATACGTGAACGAGGTCAATCAGCTCTGCGCCCTCGCAGGGTCGCCCGAGATGGCCACGACGTTTATCGCCAAAGCGACCGCCACGGATCAAGTGCGCACAGCACTTTTGCAAGTTCGCGCCGAAACTGATGAAGCCTCAGCCGTGAGCGCCCTGCGTCACAGCCAAGCTCAGGCTCCATCAGAGCCCATCATCGACACCGCTGCGATCTATGCGGCGCGCAACAAAACCGCCAATTAAGGAGTAACCCATGCCTGTCATGACCGAAGGCCAGCACACTGGCGAATTCATCGTTTCTGAAGGAAACGGATCCATCAGCCGAGAAAACGTGACCGTACTGAACGGCCGAACACTGGATGCAGGAGCTGTCCTTGGGCAGGTCACAGCTTCTGGCAAATACCGGGAGATTGATCCGGCGGCCACTTCTGGGGCTGAGGTTGCAGTCGCTGTTTTGTATGACGCAGTCGATGCCTCTGGTGGTGACGCGCCGGGAATCATTATCTCCCGCCTTGCAGAAGTTCATGGTGGCGAGGTGGTTTGGCCCACCGGCATCACCGATCCCCAAAAACAGACGGCCATCGATCAGTTGGCCGCTGCCACCATTATTGTCCGATAGGAGAGGCCCATGCCTGCACTAGACGTATTTAATTCCAATGCTTTTTCGATGGTGTCCCTGACGGACTCTATCAATCAAATTCCCTTCATGCCCGGTCGCATTGGCAAGCTGGGACTTTTCCGTGAACAGGGTGTAGCGACCACTTCAGTTCTCATTGAGGAAAAGGAAGGATCCCTCACGCTTGTTGAGACAACGGCGCGTGGTGCACCTGCTGTACAGAATGCCCATAACAAGCGTCGTGC
>JACNJU010000192.1:1914-2922 GCA_014382375.1 Rhodospirillaceae bacterium | reverse complement strand
CCTTAAGATGTGATGAAGTGTTAGACCGAATTGCCCAGAATTTAGTGGAGGCCGGATGTACGTCACGCTAAATCCTGGCAATCGGAAGGTCGTGGAAGGGGTGATCCTCTGGATACTGGTTCTCTCTTCCACGATTGCTATTTTAACCACTCTGGGAATCGTCGCCTCACTGTTGTTCGAATCAGTGCGGTTTTTCAAGTCGGTTCCCCTGACGGACTTTCTGTTCGGCCTGGAGTGGAGTCCGCAAACTGCCATCAGATCCGATCAGGTCGGGGCGTCGGGCACCTTCGGCGCCATTCCCTTACTTGCAGGTACAGCCCTTATCAGCGCTATTGCCATGATGGTCGCAGGACCACTGGGATTGTTCGCCGCAATTTATCTGGCTGAATATTCCTCGAATAGAATGCGCTCGCTTATCAAACCGGCTCTTGAGATTCTCGCCGGAATCCCGACCGTCGTTTATGGCTTTCTTGCCGCCCTGATCGTCGCTCCGTTTTTGCGCAGTGGCGGTGAAGGCCTTGGCTTCGAAGTTTCATCTGAAAGCGCCCTTGCCGCCGGATTGGTCATGGGAGTGATGATCATTCCGATTGTCTCGTCCTTGTCCGACGACGTTATCAGGGCGGTGCCGCAAAGTCTGCGCGAGGGATCGCTGGGGCTTGGCAGCACCCGCGCCGAAATGATCAGCAAGGTGGTTCTGCCTGCCGCCTTTCCGGGGATCGTATCAGCGATGCTTCTGGCCACATCAAGGGCTATCGGCGAGACCATGATTGTGGTCATGGCGGCGGGGCTGGCGGCGAAACTCACGGCCAAACCCTTGCCGGCGGGGACCCCCGTCACGGGTCAAAATGGCACCCTTCATTCCCGCGGCCCAGGAATCTGTAAGCCAAAAACCCCCGCCCGCCTTTCCCTCTGCCCCGCGTCGTTCTTGGGCCGCGTGTTGGTCCACCTGCTCGCCCTTCGGGGGGGTGAAAAATTCTACAACAGGGCCGAGCATCCGCTCGACGGGGC
>JACNJU010000192.1:0-1904 GCA_014382375.1 Rhodospirillaceae bacterium | reverse complement strand
ATGATTGTGGTCATGGCGGCGGGGCTGGCGGCAAATCTGACGGCTAACCCCTTGCAGGCGGTGACCACGGTAACGGGTCAAATCGTCACCTTGCTGACCGGCGACCAGGAATTCGATAGCCCAAAAACCCTGGCCGCCTTTGCCCTTGGCCTGTTGCTGTTCTTGGTCACGCTGGTGCTCAACGTCATCGCCTTGCGGGTGGTGAAAAATTTTCGGGAACAGTATGACTGAGTATTTTTTGGAACCGGCATCGCTGGCAAAACGCCACCGTGCGGAACGGCGTTACCGCCTGTATGGACAGCTCGCCATTGGGTTGGCGCTATTGTTTCTGGTGCTGATATTCACCAGTTTGATTGCGCGTGGTTATGGGGCTTTGCAGCAAACGGAAATGCGGCTTGATACTATTTTTGATAAGGATGTGATCGGCGATGGTGGCATCCAGGCGGACTATCAAAAGCTGGCGAGAAATGCGCTCAGTGAAATTTTCCCCGGCGTTAAAAATCGCAAGGACAAACGCAAGCTCTATCAACTTCTCAGTGATGGTGCGGGGTACCAGCTGGGCAATAGTGTTCAGAACGATCCGTCAATCATTGGCGCAAGGCAAAGCATATGGGTCTTGGCGGCTGACGATGTGGATATGTACCTGAAAGGCAACGTCACGGAAGGTCTGGATGAATCCGAGCGACGTTTGAATGATCGCCAGATTGCCTGGATCAACGCCCTGCAAGAAATGGGCAGGCTGGAGCTTCGCTTCAACAGCCGCTTTTTCACCCTGGGAGATTCGCGCGAGCCGGAGCTGGCCGGAATTCTGGGAGCCATGACAGGCACCTTGTTTACTCTTTTGGTTTGTTTTGCATTGTCGTTCCCACTGGGTGTGCTGGCGGCGATCTATCTGGAAGAGTTCGCACCGAAAAACTGGTTTGCCGATCTGATTGAAATCAACATCAACAATCTGGCCGCCGTGCCTTCGATTGTGTTTGGACTTCTGGGACTGGCGATATTTTTGAGCCTCCTCAACATGCCTCGCTCGGCGCCGCTGGTTGGCGGCCTTGTTTTGGCCCTGATGACATTGCCGACGATTATTATTGCAGCCCGGGCGGCGCTAAAATCCGTACCGCCCTCAATCCGACAGGCGGCATTGGGCCTGGGAGCCAGTCCCATGCAGAGCGTATTTCATCACGTTCTGCCATCGGCCATGCCCGGCATCCTGACCGGCGCTATCATTGGCATGGCGCAGGCACTGGGTGAGACCGCACCGCTTTTGATGATCGGCATGGTCGCCTTTATCGTCGATATACCCCAAAGCATTGTCGATCCGGCGACGGCCTTGCCTGTGCAAATATTCATCTGGGCCGACAGTCCCGAACGGGCGTTTGTCGAAAAAACGGCAGCGGGAATTCTGGTGCTGCTGGCTTTTCTCGTCGCAATGAATTTAAGCGCCATCATCCTTAGGAGAAGGTTCGAACGTCGATGGTAAATCCCATGAAAGACATGACAACTGAAGAACATCCGGCTCCCCTGCTGCACGCAGTTGCCCAGGGCGTACCCATCAAGATAAGCGCCCGGGGCGTATGTGTAAGTTATGGTGATAAACAGGCCCTGTTCGATATTGATCTGGATATTCCCGAACGCAAGGTGACGGCGCTGATCGGCCCGTCCGGTTGCGGCAAGTCGACTTTTATTCGTTGCCTGAACCGTATGAAAGACGTTATCGAAAACTGTCATGTTTCCGGTGTTATTGACATGGATGGGGTCAATATTCTGGATAAGAAAGTGGATGCGGTGGGGCTTCGGGCGCGGGTTGGTATGGTGTTTCAAAAGCCAAATCCGTTCCCTAAATCAATTTATGAAAATGTCGCCTATGGCCCTAAAATCCATGGACTGGCGAGCAATAAAAAAGACAA
>JACNJU010000008.1 GCA_014382375.1 Rhodospirillaceae bacterium | reverse complement strand
ATTAACGCCCCGAAACTCGATCACCCCACCCATGAAACAGCGATGTCCGAAGCAGAGAGCGCCAAGGAGCATGCATTGCCTGAACCCGTCTCCGAAAGCCCCCCGACCGAACTGGATAGACCCGTCGTGCGCTGGCGCATGGCCAGTGCCTATCCCATAAGCTTGCCGCAGTTGGGATCACAGGCCCTACGTGTTGAACGGAATATCTGGGAGGTATCGGATGGAGGCATTGAGATCTTACTCTTTGAACCTGACACCCTGGTTCCAACTTCCCAGATATTTGATGCGGTGGCTTCGGGCACCATTGATGCGGCCTTCGCCTCGTCTAAATTCTGGAGTGATAAAGAACCCTCTCTACGACTTTTCAGCGCCATTCCCTTCGGACCCCAGCCCGGCGAGTTTCTGGCCTGGATTTATTTTGGCGGGGGCCAGGATTTGCTCAATGAAATTTATCAACCCCTTGGTGTTCACAGCGTCATATGTGGTATGATTGCGCCTGAATCATCGGGTTGGTATCGGCGTCGCTTTACCACACCCGATGACCTGAAGGGTCTTAGAATGCATGCATCGGGCCTAGGTGCAAAAGTTTTAAATAAAATTGGCGTGCAAACCCATAAATTGAAGGCCTACAATATTTTCCTTGCCCTTGAGAACGGAGAAATTGATGCGGCTCAATTTTCCATGCCGGTCATTGATCTGAAACTTGGTTTTAACGAATTAGCCTCTCATTACTATTTCCCAGGTTGGCAACAACCCTCAAGCTTCATAGAATTGATCGTAAACAAGTCCCACTGGGAAGCCTTGTCGAAAGCTAGAAAGTCTCAAATTGAGGCAGTTTGCGGCGATAACGTGCGCTACGGCCTAGCCGAAGGTGAAGCATTGCAATTTCACGCGCTAAAGGAATTGACTGCTCGTGGTGTCAAAATCCACCGTTGGCCGTCGTCCATCTTGCTGGCATTAAAATCCGCTTGGAAGGTGGTCGTCAGCGAGCAATCCGCCGCTGACGCTAATTTCAAACGCGTTTGGCGTTCACTAAGCGATTTCCGCAATGACTACACTATCTGGAAAGAACTTACGCGCCCTTAGTCATGCCGCTTTATTGAGAGTGTCGGCAGGCAGGTCGCCCATTTTTTTCAACAAATATTCCAGGTCTTCGGATTCAAACTCGACACCCAGATCGCCGTACTGGGTTAAAATCCGTTCGATCATGCGACGCGAATACCGTTCCCGGTCATTTTCGCCGCCGTCATATTCAACCTCACTGGCAACATCTATGGCGGCGCGGGCGGCCGGAAAATAACTTTCCGGCATTCCGGCGCGTTCGAAAGCCGCTTTCAGTCCCAGCGGCCCCGAATCATGAATGACGACGCGGGCATTGACCAGCGATATGCCAATCATTTTGGCCAGAGCGTACTCAAAAAAATCGATGTCTCCCATACACAGGGCGCGCAACATGATTGATGGTGTCAGACGATCATTTTCATGCAATTGATTGATCAGTTTCTCCAGGTCCGTTTCATCACCTTCTGCGGAAAGGCCAATCACCGCCCGTTCACGGCTTTGCAATATCAGGTCGGTGGCAAGATCGTCACCAATATCATGACGCTTGGCCAGTTCCTCTTTCATCCTCTCGGACACTGTGGTCAGTAACCGCTCGGCAATCGTAACCGGCAATTTCGGCCTGAACACAAGGGCGTCCTTGATCTTTTCGTTTTCACCAAAATCTTCGACAACCCGCTGCAGGTCGCCTGTCGATATTTCGGCGCCATCATTAGCCACCAGGCTGGTAACCACATCCGCATTTTCGGTATCAACAAGGGCCGATGAAACGGATTGCGATACACTTCCGCGCCGGGCAATGGCGACCTGCTTGGCCGGGCCCTGCGAGCGAACGATTTCGATCAGGTCCTCATCCGACAGCACTTCTGAAAACTGCAACACCGGCAGGGAAACCGAATCCACGTCCCTGGCAAGGCTGATGGCGACATCATGGGGGAGATCCGGGTTTTCTTTCAAATTCATCGACAAGGCTTCGCGGACGCGGACCTCGGCATCTTTAACCATAATGCGGAATATTTCCTGAGCCATTTCCCGCTCGGGATCACTGAAGTCGCCAGAACTAAAATCATGAGCGATTTTCGCCGCAGTTTCAGCCCGTGCATTACCTGAGGTATCGCTCAACAGCTTGGCGACGTCTTCTTCCGTTAGGTTTTTGCTCGGCATTCGCAAATCCAGTTTTTAAATAAGCCCAGGATGCATAATTTTAACGAAGAATCAGCCCCCATCGATATTTTGATGAAATATTATAGGCATCCCTTTGTCTCATTGCCATCCATAAACAGGGACTATAGAGCGACAATAAACCTCCAAAATTAAATTTAAAATCAGAGGCTTGGTGAAAAAGTTGCTATATGGGGTGCCTATATTGTAATAATAGTGGCTCATTTATAAATTTCTACGACCTTCAAGAATTTGGGAGATGTGAATAATGATTAAGGGAAGATTTCTTGCCTTCGGTTTGGCAACAGTAATGGCGCTTGCCAGCAGCTCGGCATTTGCCGACGGCGATGCCAAGAAGGGTGAGAAGGTTTTTAATAAATGCAAAGCTTGCCACACTGTCGAAAAAGGCAAACATAAAATTGGCCCGTCTCTGGCTGGTGTTGTTGGCAAGAAGGCCGGATCGACCGATTTTAAAAAATATAAAGCCCTTAAGGATGCTGATTTCACTTGGGACGAAGATAACATTTCCAAGTGGATTGAAAACCAGAAGGACTTCCTGAAGGAAAAGGGTCTTCCGACGAAGACCGCCATGAAGGTTAAAATCAAAAAGGAAGATGACCGCGAGGATTTGATCGCCTATTTGAAATCCCACTAAGGGACCTTTTGACGAAATAAAAACCCCGCCTCCTTCGAGGCGGGGTTTTTTTATTCTTTTTAGTCACGCCTTAGTCACGCCCCGGCTTGTGCAAGGGCGCTGTCAATGGCCTGTCCCAGTTTATCGACGACTTCGGCAATTTCTGACTGGTTGATGATAAAGGGCGGGGCCAGCAAAACATGGTCGCCACGAACCCCGTCAGCGCACCCCTCGTCCGGGTAACAGACAAGCCCAAGCGCGAAAGCCTCGGCCTTGATCCGTGCCGCCAGTTTCAGGGCCGGATCAAAGGGTTCTTTCGTCGCCCGGTCCCTGACCAGTTCAATGCCACGAAACAGACCGCGCCCGCGAATGTCGCCGACATAAGATTGATTTCCAAATCGCTCAACCAGCGCATCGGCCAGAACGCCACCTTGCGTGTTTACCGCTTCCAGCAGATTGCGCTCTTCGATAACCTGCTGCACCGCCAGGGCCGCCGCACAGGCGGTTGGATGCCCCATATAAGTATGGCCATGCTGGAAAAATCCCGGTCCGTCCCGAAAA
The DNA here is from genome assembly GCA_014382375.1 of Rhodospirillaceae bacterium. Taxonomy (GTDB): domain Bacteria; phylum Pseudomonadota; class Alphaproteobacteria; order Rhodospirillales; family JABHCV01; genus JACNJU01. The sequence continues at coordinate 11,365 of JACNJU010000008.1, read as the reverse complement.
GCGGCAAACAGCTTGTCGGACACCATGGTCGCCCCAATCGGCTGATAACCCGCCCCTAGCCCCTTGGCCATACAGATCAGGTCCGGCGACACACCCTCTTGCTCGCAGGCATACAAGCTGCCCGTCCGCCCCATGCCACACATCACTTCATCAAGAATAAGCAGGACGCCGTATTGGTCGCAGATTTCGCGAATACGCTTGAAATATCCCTCAACCGCACAGGCCGCCCCCAACGTCGCCCCGACCACTGTTTCGGCAATAAAGGCACAGACCGTGTCCGGGCCCAACTCAAGAATTTTCTGCTCCAGCTCGTCTGCCACCCTAAGGCCATAATCAACATCGCTCTCGCCATCATTTTTTCCCCGGTAAGGATAACAGGGCGAAATGTGATGGGTATCGAGCAGCAAAGGCTGATAAGGGGCGCGACGGTTATGATGCCCGCCAACCGACAACGCCCCCAGGGTATTGCCATGATAACTTTGATGACGCCCGATTATATGGCGACGCTGTGGCTGGTCGATCAGGGTGACATACTGACGGGCCATCTTGATGGCGGCTTCAATGGCTTCCGAGCCACCGGAAACGAAATATACCCAATTGATCCCTGCCGGCGCTTTACTGATCAGCTTTTCCGCCAGTTCTTCTGCCGGGGCAGAGGTGAAAAAACCGGTATGGGCGAAAGCCAGTGACCCGGCCTGTTGCTGGATCGCGGCAATGACCTTGCCATCGCTGTGACCAAGGCATGAGACGGCAGCCCCGCCCGATGCGTCGATGTAGCGTTTGCCCTCTGAATCAATCAGATAGACCCCCTCACCTGCAACCGCTACCGGCATTTTGGCTTTGATACGGCGTTGGAAAATTCGGCTCATGTTATTGCCTCTGATGGCTTGTCTATTTATGGTGCGACGATAGCGCTACACTGGGACCAGGTACACTTGTAATATTTTTGAAATCAGAGAGACCCTTAAATCCATGGACATCAAAGACTATATTCGCTCAATCCCCGATTTTCCCAAACCGGGAATTCTGTTTTATGATATCTCCACCCTGCTCGCCCATCCAGATGCATGGCAGGTCGCCATGGGCCGACTGGCGACAATGATCCGTCGTTACCAGCCCGATGTTCTTGCAGGGATTGAATCCCGCGGTTTTCTTGTCGCGGCCCCCTTGGCCCTGAAACTGGGTTGCGGCTTCGTCATGGTTCGCAAGGAAGGGAAATTGCCAGGCCAGACGATTTCCCACGAATATGACCTGGAATATGGCACCGACACCATTCAGATCCAGGACGACGCGATTAAGCCCGGGCAAAGGGTCGTTATCCTTGATGATTTGCTGGCAACCGGCGGCACCCTGGCCGCATCGATCAGTCTGTTCCAGAAAGTCGGTGCCGAAGTCGTCGGTGGTGCCTGCATTATCGAACTGGATTTTCTCGGCGGTCGCGACAAGCTGAACGGCATTCCCTTTGATGCGCTGGTTTCCTACAGCGACTAGCCAACCACATGCCTGATGACTTTTTTCATCACACTGGGCAAGGCGTGACTTGAGAACTGATTGGGGGTGCACCAGACCCCCGAATTGGTTTTCCTCTGGTGTGTATGTGTAGAGAGCACGATCAAGTGTAAATGGAAATGGGTGAACGTATGGCGGACGGTGCCCGGTAGCGTTTGCCATTCCGCAAGCACGGGGGCTTCCTTAATCGCCTCCTCCATTCGCCACTTCTTTTCACGCCAGTCGCTCGAGGGGATTTCCATCATCCCGCCCAGCAAGCCCTTTTCAGGCCGCCTGCGCAGCAAAACGTGGCTCTCGTCATCTTCAATCCAGAAAACCACCCCATGGCGCACGGGCTTTATTTTTTTGGCAGCTTTTACCGGCAATTGTTCCACCACACCTGCCTTCAGGGCGGCGCAGGAAGTGCGCCACGGACACTGATCGCAAAGCGGCTTTCCGGGTTTGCAGATGGCCGATCCCAGATCCATCAAGGCCTGCACCATGTCGCCGGGCTTTTGGGCCGGTATCAAGGGAGCCAGGAGCTCGCCAACATCGCGGCGCAAGCCGGGTAGTGGCGTTTCCAGTTTCATCAGGCGAGCAATCACGCGGGCAATATTACCATCGACCGGGGCGCTGGGCTGGCCGAAAGCGATGGCGGTAATGGCGGCGGCGGTATAGGCGCCAATCCCCGGAAGCCGCAGCAGTTCTTTTTCACTTTCGGGAAAACGACCGCCAAACTCAGTGACCAGAACCTTTGCACAGCGATGAAGATTGCGGGCCCGTGCGTAATATCCAAGCCCCTGCCAGGCATGAAGAACCGCGTCCAGTTCCGCCGCCGCCAAGTCGTCCAACGTCGGCCAGCGGCCGGTAAAGGCCTCAAAATATGATCTGACGACCGCCACCGTCGTCTGCTGCAACATGATTTCTGACAGCCAGACCCTGTAGGGGTCCGGGTCCTCTGTCCGCCATGGCAGATCACGCCGGTTGTCCCGGTACCAGTCAAGCAAGCTGGTCGTTAATTTTAAAGGCTGTCTCATGGAAATGCATTCATTGAAGCGTCATACCAATTTCACTAATAATGGTCCATAGAGAACGATTCAGGGAAAATGAAAATGGCGGACACGACGGAAATATATCTTTGCAGGGCGGGACAGGACCTGAAACAGGGAAAGGTTGAATACTCTGACTCGATCACCAATAAGGCCGATGCCGAGGCCGATGCCATCCAGCGCTGCAAGTGGAACAAGAAACTCGCCAAGATCGCCTATTACGCCGTCAACACCGAAGGCGATTTCCGTATCATCCTTACCTACAACAACCCCAACATTGGCAATGATGAGCCGGAAAAACCCAAAAAGGTAAAAAAGAAGCCGGTTAAAAAACCAAGCCTGGTCAAACGGGTGATCAGGGCCGTGACCGGCAAGGACGGCGGAAAAAAGACCAAGACCAAAAAGGCAAAGGCCAAGACCAAAAACGCAAAGGCAAAGGCCAAGACCAAAACCAAGACAACCCGATGACCCTGTCTTTTAAAGTCGTGTTAAGAAAATGCCGATAGTGTTACCAGGTTTTTTAAAAGTGGACGCGAGGATATATGGCTAAGAAAAAATCACCCATCTTAAGGCTGTTTATCGCGATGATCATCGGTCTGTTCGTGATTGAAATGATGATTGAATTGTCCACCGGCAGGACGATGTTGGGGGGCAGAAATGGTATCTTCATCAGCCAGAGCCACATCAATGCAACGATGGTCAATTCTGAAATGAAGGCCCGCGTCCGCGTTATCACCGCCACGGATATCTATGAAAACCCCCTTTTAAGCTCCAGAAAAGTCGGCGTTCTTAAAGTCGGCACCAAGTTAAGCATTACCGGCAAGACAACTGTCGGCAAGAAAGTCTGGTATCAGGTACAGCGCTTTGGCGGCAAGATCGGCTACGTCATTCCGGAAACTGTTGTTAAGCAGTAAGAATTGGCAACACCGGCGGTGGGCCGCCATGTGCCATGGCGAGAATATCGTCAATCAGTTTTTCCGGTTCCCCGACATCACCAAATTCAAGCAGCATCCGGGCTTTTGCCCGCATTTCATCGGGCGACAGACAGTCTTCGGGATCACCCTTGCAATGATGGCGAACGGCTGACAAGCGAACGCCGTCAGTCATCGTAAGCGTAACCGCCGCACCCCAGTCTTTGGGATAGGCCGAAAGATAAGGGTCGCTGGCACGTAACGTGACCCGCCCCCGGCAATCAGCCATTTCGCTACGGGGTTGCTTTTCAAAAACCTTGAAATCGATGCGTCCCATATTCAAGGCAGCCGCGACACAATGCTGTAGTGAAAATTTGGCCTCGTAAACACTGTCAGGCACAGGCCTGTCGCAAATATCAAGAGCCGCCTGATATGTTTCGACCGTTATCGTGTCAATCAGGGCCGGGGCAATCCTGGCTGAAAGTTCAAGTGCCGCGTCGATAGCCGGATGGGTATGGCGACAACTCGGCCACGGCTTGATCGAGGTTTCATGCAATTGCCACGGCTGCCCGGGACCAGCAAGAAGCGCCGCCGGGTTGGCATCAGGACAAGCCCCGGCAAACAGTCCGCGCTGACCTTCCAGAATTTGCGGTGGCCCGGAAAACCCAAGGTCCGCCAGTTCAGCCGCAACAACCCCGGCCTCAGCCCCGCGTCCGGCGTGCAGATGCTTGCTCATCGCCCCGGTATCGAGAAACTGCCACAGACCCGCAGCCTGGGTTCCGGCATTGCCAAGGGCATCAACACAGGCATCCTCATCAAGTTCCAGCAAACAGGACGCCGCCATGGCCGAACCAAATGGCCCGCATGTAGCCGTCGAATGCCAGATCCGGTAGTGCTCCTGACCGACGGCCATACCGACCCGGCATGTCGCCTCGAACCCTTGCAATACAGCGCGAAGAAACTCAATGCCGGCAACCCCGGTTTCGGCTGCCAGGGCAAACACCGCCGGGACGACGACACAGCCCGGATGAACGACAGAAGCACGGTGCAAGTCGTCCATTTCAAGAATATGGGTTAAGCCCCCCTGCAACAACGCCATCCGCCCCGGGTCCGCCGATGCGTTCAACCTTTCGCTCAGCGCCAGTAATTTCTTACCGGGCTCGGTTCGCCTTCCGGCCAGGGCGTTGGCGACGGCGTCCAGGGTAAACAGTGCCGCCGCGTCAAGATCACGTTGATTGATCTCTTTACTGCGGATAAGGCGGACAAGATCTCTGGTCAGGCTCATGATCTGTTTCAATCCTCAAAGTGTGCACCAACAGCACCCTTGATTAAATATCACGGCAATGGCAGTAAGGACGAGGCTTGAAATCGATCCGTTGCCCATTTCGGGAACGTTCGCTTCAAATAACAAAAACAAGAACTGGCGAACGGTTACGTGTTTTTTGAATACAGCATTCTTGGCACAACCCTGTTGGGCGTCCTGATATCGTTATTTTATTGCGGTGTTACCGGCATTTCGCCAATCCCCAGTTCATCACCATCGCGTTCCTGCATTCTGGAAAACCTGCCTGAAAACCTGACCGGAAACGTTTGTGAACTTGGGGCCGGTTGGGGGACGCTGGCTTTCCCCATGGCAGCCGCCCTTCCCGATCTGGAGATCATTGCTTTTGAGCTTTCGCCAGTACCGTGGTTGTTCATGCAGCTTCGCGACAAGTTAACGCGGCGCAAAAATCTGACTATTCACCGACGTAATTTTTTCACGGACAAATTTGACGACGTCTCGCTTGTCGTTTGTTACCTGCATTCGGAATGTCTTGAAAAACTGCGGCCAAAGATGGAATCCGAACTAAAGGCGGGAACCCTGGTGCTGAGCAATACCTTTGAAATTCCTGGCTGGGTACCAGAGACGATCCATCATCTTGAAGATTCTTTCTGTCCCCAAGTCTACGTCTACCGGGTCCCCTCTAAAACCGTTTGATGACGAGAGATGTTATGTCGTCTGACTGCGGCGCGTCTCCGGTAAACATGTTGATAAAGGCGAAGACGTTGTCGCTGATGGCGTGGGCCGAAAGAGACCTGTTCTCCAACAGGTAATCAATCAGGCGCTGGTCGGAAAACTGATTGCGATTGATGTCAAAGGCTTCGGTAATCCCATCTGTATAGAAAAATATCGCCGCCCCGGGATTGATGCTGATGGTTTCCTGCTCGTATGGAATTTCATCCTGAACGCCTAGCACAACACCATCACCACCGCTTAAGGCAACAATATCGCCGCCATCACCGGGAATCAGGTAAGGCGGAAGATGGCCCCCGTTAGCATAACTCATCGTCCAGTTTTTGGTGTCGAGAATGCCGTAGAAAACTGAAACGAACATACCGGGAATATTGTGTTGATAGAGTAGTTTATTGACCTGTTCCAGACAGGTGCCCGGTTCAGGTTGGGTCGCGGCAGTGGCCCTGATCAGGGTTCGGGCGACGGCCATAAAAAACGCTGCCGGCACACCCTTACCCGAAACATCGGCGACGATCAGCGCCAGTTTATCCGGGTCCAGTTCAAAGAAATCATAAAAATCGCCCCCAATCTCCCGGGCCGGCGTGGTTCTGGCGAAAACGTCAAAATCATCTCGCGTGGGAAAATCAATGGGCAGGATTCTCTGCTGCAAGTCCCCGGCAACATCAATTTCCCGACGGATCGCCGCCAGTTCCGATTCCGTCCGCCAGGCTTTACGTCTCGCCTCGCAATCCATATAGACCTTGTCTATGGTCGCTTGCAGATCGTCCAGGGAAACCGGCTTGGTCAAAAAATCGACGGCCCCTTCGTTCATGGCGCGGCGGATAACTGCCAGATCAGTGCCCGTGGTCAGGGCGATGCGCGGGATCCGCAAGCGCTCGCCCTTCAAGCGGCGAAATAGTCCCATGCCGCCGATGTTGTCGCCATCAATGGCGACGAGGGCGATATCGATGTCATGATCGCGGCTCAAAATCTCAAGGGCTTCGTCATCGGAATGGACAAAGCAGAACTCGTCGCCACTACCGGCGTTAATCAGCGCTTGAAGCTGGGGATCATCGTCTATGACGAGTGTCCGGGGCATTCGAGGCTCTCCCAATAAAAGGAACGAGGCGCTTCAAAAACGATCGGGGAAATCTGTGAAAATCGAAATCACTCCCCAGTTGGAAAGAATGTGCGCCTGCTCCGGATCGTTAACTGTAAAGGCACGCAGGTCATATCCAGCATTGATAATGGCGCTGGCAGTGGTTTCGTCAAGAAGTTCATGACGGCTATGCAGGGCGACACAACCCAGGGACTGTACCTTACCCTGCCAGCCCTCGATTGTTTTCCAGACATTCAGGGCGCGTGGAATATCGGGCACGCAGTCACGGACAACCCGCAAGGCGTCTTCGTTAAAACTCGAAATAATCGGGGTCGGTAAAACGGCAGGCCAATGATCCTTGATCATTTGCGCACTCAATCTGGCGGTTTCCTCATCCCGGCCTTCGGAAGGTTTGATTTCAACAACGCTGCCCAGACCAAGCTCCTCCAGTAAATCGATAGCCTCTGAAAAAAGTGGGATTTTCTCGCCCGTAAACTGATCTGAAAACCAGCTTCCGGCGTCAAGCTTCTGCAGGTCACGCCAGTCCGTATCGGCTACAAGAGCGTCTGTTCCGGTGGTCCGCAACAAGCTGTCATCGTGGAACAGGATAACCTGATTATCAGCGCTTAGCATGGTGTCAAATTCGACCCATAGAGCCCCTTTTTCGGCGGCCCTACGGATCGAGGTAAGGGTGTTCTCGGGAGCATCACCGCAAGCACCGCGGTGGCCGATGATAAAAGGCGTACTCACGTTGGACTCTCCACCGGCGGTTCTGACGGTTTTTCCTTGTCTCCGCGCCGGTTCTCACGATGGAAGATATAAAGCCCGCTGGCGACGATAACCAGTGCTCCCGATATGGTCCACAGGTCGGGCAAATCGGAAAACAGGATAAAACCGAACATCGTCGCCCATAGCAGATTGACATAGGAGAACGGCGCGACCGTCGCAGCCGGGGCCGCCTGATAGGCTTTAATCATCGAAAAATGACCAAGATTGGATGTCACGCCCAGTCCCGCCATCATCAGCCAGTCCGTCGCGTCCGGCATCTGCCAGTAAAAGCCGACCAGCGCGGTTGTCACGAGCGTTCCCGAAGATGCGGTGTAAAGCAGCGTTGTCATGGCGGCGTCTGTGCGGCCAATAAAGCGCGTCGAAATTTGATAAAGAGCGTACAGACAGGCTGCCCCAAGCGGAAACAAAGCGGCGCTTTGCATCACCCCGAAACCCGGACGGATAATAATCAGGGCGCCCATAAAGCCAACGACGATACCGGCCCAGCGCCGAAACCCGACGTGCTCGCCCAGCACCGGCATGGAAAGCGCGGTGACCAAAATCGGGGCGACAAACATGATCGCTGAAATATCTGCGAGCGCCAACTGGGACAGGCCGAAGAAAAACATCACCGATGTGCCAAACAATAAAAGCGAGCGCAGCAACTGAATTTTAAGTTTGCTGGTCACCATCACCCGTGGCAGCCGGGGACCAATAAAAATGACCAGCAAAAGGAATTGGAAAAAATAGCGCGCCCAGACGACCTGCATGACCGGATAGTGCCCCATCAGCAATTTTGCCAAGGCATTGGTACCCGTAAACATCATCATCGCGCTGAGCATCCAGAGAATGCCCTGGCGTGTATCCAGGTGTGGGGACGAGACAACGTTGGTCATCAAGGCGGCCCTATCGCTCGCCCATGGCGCCGCTCATATTATTGAGAAACGGATCGCTTAGGTATTCCAGCACCGTTCGCTCGCCGGTATGAATACTGGCTATCACCTGCATACCCGGGAATAACCGGTATTGCAGGGCGCCATGCTGGAAACGATCACTCACCGTCTCGATACGAACTTTATAGTATGGCTGGCCATCCTCGGTAACCAGCGTATCGGGGCTGACAGTGGTGACGGTGCCTTCAAGCCCTCCAAACCGCATGGCATCTGCCGAGGTCAATTTAATCAGTACCGCCTGACCTGCCTGAACATAACCGATGTCCTGGGTCGGAAGACGGGCTTCGATAATCAGGCGATCATCGACGGGGACAACGTCAACGACAGTTTGTCCCGGTTTAAGAACCCCCCCGACCGTGGTCACATGAAGGGTCTTGATGACGCCGTCAACCGGGGAACGTAAAACCGTTCGCGCAAGGTTATCTTCAAATTTCTGCTCGCGCTGGCTTAGTTCATTGAAGCTTAGCCTTGCCGATTCCAGCTCCTTACCCGCTTCTTCCAAAAAAGCCGTGTGGATGCCGTCCATATTGGATTCGGCTTCCTTCAATGCAGATTTGGCCCGCTGCAGGGCGGCGCTGTCTTCTTCCTGGCGGCCCCTGATGTTGCTGGCTTCCTTAAGCAGGTCCAGATGGTTGTAGCGATTGGTCAGGTCTTCCTTGAGCAGTTCCTCACTGATGGCGATCTGTTCCTCCATCAATTTCAGACTGTTTTGCTGGTTTCTGATCCTGGCGCTGATCTCGTTAATTTCCTGCGAGCGTTGGGCTATGGCCTGACGTTGAGAGGCTATGCGGTTCTGCTGTGATTTTTTACGACTGTTAAAACGGACCAGGGTTTGCCTGACCATGCGCGGATTATCGGCCATCAGGTCGGCATCGAAGGTCGGCTTTTCGGCACCGCTGACTTCAGCTTCAAGGCGAGCGATTTCAGCCCTCAGCGACAACAGACGCACCTTGATCTCACCGACATCGGCACCGCTTTGTGTGGGTTCCAGAACAATCAGTTTCTGCCCCTGTTTCACTTGCTCGCCTTCGGAAATTGAAATCTCCCTGACGATCCCGCCTTCAAGATGTTGAACGATTTTCACCTGCGAGGAAGGGATGACCTCACCACTGGCCAGCGAGACGATGTCCAGAGTGGTCACCGAGGCCCAGAAAAAAAATCCCAGACAACTGGCGACGCAAAGCGCTAGCAATAAATGGGTATTGCGTCCGGCTTCACTGTCCTTGACCAAATTCGGGTTTGCCACAGCATTAATACTCACGACGACAGATCCCCTTCCTTGGCCACTGTTTCAACAGGACGAGGTCGTTCGGTAATCCGTGGGACGGGCTTGACATTCAGATCAATGGCAACTTGCGCTCCCTTGACGATTTTCGGATCATGGGAGACGACAATGATCGTCCGTCCGCGCTTGGCCAAATCCTTCATCGCCGCATAAACGCAACTGACACCTTCCGTATCGAGGCCTTCGGTCGGTTCATCAAAAATCACCAGCATGCCATCGGTTAGCAGGGCGCGGGCAAGCGCCAGACGGCGGCGAATGCCAAGTGAAAGATTGCGGCCGTTATCAGTGACCTGGGTTTCAAGACCCTTGGGGCTTTCATCCAGAAAATTAACAAGCCCGGCAGCGCTGATCGCCCTGGCCAGTTGCTCAGCATTGGCATCAGGATTTACCGTCATCAGGTTTTCACGAATCGACGTATTAAGCAGCGTCGGCTCCTGCGGCAAATAAACAATCTGTCTGCGCCACCATTCGGGCGAGGCTTGTCTTAAGTCCAGGCCATCAACCAGAATTTGTCCACGTACGGGTTCTATGAGGCCCGTAATAAGACGCGACAGGGTGGTTTTTCCCGAACTGTTTGAACCACTAATGACCAGAATGGTTCCTGGCTTTATGGATAGGGAAAGGGATTCGAACAGCGGTGTCGTGCCGCCCGGAAAGACAAAAGCGACATCTTTGAATTCCAGGCCACCCATATACTTTGTCTTGAAGGAACCGCTATCGGATTCCAGCGGCAATTTTGCGAACTCTCTTAAAATTGACAGACTTTCACTGGCTTCAGCAAAAGTCGCCCCCAATTGGGCAAATCGCGATATTGGCATCAGGGCGCGAGCACCCAGGATATTTGCGCCAATCATGGCCCCGACATTTAGATCGCCTGCGACAACCATCGTCGCGCCAAACGTAACGATCAGGACGCTCATCAGGGCGGTTGCTGTCTGGACGATAATCTGGGTGCCGCCCTGGCGGGTTTCCATGGCGCGGCGTAAGCCCTGAACATTTTCAAGCTGCTGTTGCCATAACTTGCCAAGAAAAGATGAAGCGTTAAAAGCCCGCACCGTATCGATTTCGCCGGTCGCACTGCGGATCAGGGCATTGCTGTTGCCCGAAGCCGACAACAACTGGCGGGTGTCCTTCTGCAGGCGGGCGGCGCTAAGGGTGCCATAAATAAAGACCGCAATCGCAAAAAAGCCGACAATGCCCGATAACAACGGGCTGATGAAAAAAAGAACGCCAACAAACAGAAGAGCGAAGGGCACATCAAAAACAGCGCCAATGTTCCCTGACCCAAAGGCCTTTTCAATGGAAGAACTGGCACTCATGATTTGTTGGCGCTGACCTTGTGGAATCCGCTCAAGAGCCCCTGCCTTGACCTTTAGCAAAACATTGTAACCGGCACTACCGATAGCCTGATCAGGGCCAGCGCTGACCGCCCGGGCCAACCGCATACGCAAGCGCCTGAAGGCATATTCAAGAATGATCGCCAGAATAACCCCGGTAAACAGTGTCGTCAGGGTTGCATCAATGCCGTGGGCGACATACCGGTTCAACACCTGAATAACAAAAAGCGTCGTCGCCAACGCAAGAATGTTAGCGAACAAGGAAGCCAGACCTATTTCAATGCTCAGGCCGGGCTTTAGTTTCAGGCGGCGAAAGAGTTCATTCATAGAGCGGCAACATCCTGATAAACAACATCAAACGTATGGTAGCCAAACTTTGGCCGCTTCTGAAATAAAATTTGGAATTAGAAAAAGGGGTGCCGTCTAGCGGGTCAGCGCTTCTTCATCGAGTTCCCCCATGGCGTCGAGCAGGGTGAAGACGG
>JACNJU010000020.1 GCA_014382375.1 Rhodospirillaceae bacterium | reverse complement strand
TCGTGATTCTAAGCGAATATCGCTGAAAGGGCGCTAATTTTTAGAGATGCCCTAAAGTGACATAAACTTTATTGAGATGTGATCTAGACGGCGAACGAGGTGCCGCAGCCGCACGTTGAGGTGGCGTTAGGGTTGGTCATGGCGAAGTAGGACCCGATCAGGTCTTCCTTGAAGTCCAGTTCCGAACCTTTCAGGAAATCCAGTGAAACCTCGTCGATAACCACTTCGATGCCATTCTTTTCGTACAGAATATCATCATCTTTGAGCTCGTTATCCAGGCTGAAGCCGTACTGGAAGCCAGAGCATCCACCGCCTGAAACCGCAACGCGCAGGCGCATGTCCGGGGTATCTTCCATGGCGACAAGGGCGGCGATGCGTTTTGCCGCATTGTCGGAAATGGCGAAGGATTCGGTCTCGCTTATGGCGCTGGTATCGGGCATTTTGGTGCTGCTCCACTCTATTCGATGGATAACTATATCATGCCCTCCTCATATAGTCAGGAAATTCCATTTGTCAAAGGGTCTTCTGGTTGTTGCTTGCCGGGCCCAGTCACTGTAGTTTCCGGACCATGGTAACCAATATTTATGCCTGTCATCCCGAACAGAGCCGTGGACGGCTGTTTGATGAGCCTGACAGCGCGACGCGAACATGTTTTCAGCGCGACCGTGACCGGATCATTCATTCGGCCGCTTTCCGTGCCCTTGAATATAAAACCCAGGTATTTGTCAATCATGAAGGCGATTTTTTCCGCACCCGCCTGACCCACTCTTTGGAAGTCTCCCAAATCACCCGTTCCGTGTGTCGCTCTCTGGGATTGAATGAAGATCTTGGCGAAGCCCTGGCTCTGGCCCATGACCTTGGCCATCCGCCATTTGGCCATGCCGGTGAGGATGCCCTGAAGGAATTGATGGAACCCTACGGTGGTTTTGATCACAACGCCCAGTCGCTTCGGGTGATCACCATGCTGGAGCAGCGCTATGCCGACTTCAATGGCCTTAATTTGACCTGGGAAACCCTTGAAGGGGTGGTCAAGCACAATGGTCCCCTGATTAATGATGCCAGGGCTCAGGATGAATTGCCCAACGCCGTCGCCGAATATAATGTCGGCCACGATCTGGAACTGGCGACCTTTGCCAGTGCGGAGGCCCAGGTCGCGGCGATTTCAGACGACGTCGCCTACAATAATCATGATCTGGATGATGGTCTGCGGGCCGGTTTGTTCACCATAGAAGACCTGGCAGATGTGCCCCTTGCCGGGCCGCTGTTTACGGAAGTTCAAAAGACTTATCCTGATCTTGATCATTCCCGTGTTATTTTCGAGGTGATCAGGCGGATGATTGGCGACATGGTCAACGACCTGCTTGATGAAACCGGGCGACGCCTGAAAGATTTAGGTCCCAAATCGGCCGAGGACATTCGCGCCCACACGCAGCCGGTCGCCGGTTTCTCTGAAACCATGCGGGCCAATGATGCGGGCCTCAAAAAATTCCTGTTCGAAAACATGTACAGGCATTACAAGCTCAACCGTATGACCAGTAAGGCCAAACGAGTGGTCACGGAACTGTTCACCTTACTGATCAAGGAACCCGAATGTCTGCCCGCCGAATGGCGTCTCAGGAGCGACCCGGAAAACACCCAACAAACCGCGCGTACGGTCGCCGACTATATTGCCGGTATGACGGACCGTTTCGCGCTCGACGAATACCAAAATCTGTTTGACGTTCAGGCTAAAAATTCATGAATTTGTTTGATCATTTCCGCCTTCAGGTGCTTGGCGTTATCGACACCCTTGTCAGCGACGGCCTTCTTCCAGAAGGCATGGAGACATCAAGAATAGGTGTCGAGCCACCACGCGAGGCCAGCCACGGCGATATCACCACCAACGCGGCCATGTTACTGGCGGGGCCTGCGGGCAAAAAGCCGCGCGACATTGCCGAAGCCCTGGCCGAGAGACTGCAGGGTCTTGAATTCGTCACCGGGGTTGATATTGCCGGGCCCGGATTTATCAACCTGACCCTCGACGCCAACTTCTGGCGGCAACGCCTTGTCGAAGTCCTGAATGAAGGCGACGCATACGGCGCGTCGAGCATCGGTGCCGGTGAACCTGTCAACGTGGAATATGTCTCGGCCAATCCGACAGGCCCTTTGCATGTTGGCCATGGTCGCGGTGCTGTTTTCGGTGACGCCCTGGCGTCGCTTCTGGAAAAGGCTGGCTTCGCCGTCACCCGCGAATATTACATTAACGATGCGGGCGCCCAGGTTGATACCCTGGCACGCTCCCTGCACCTGCGCTACCGCGAAGCCCTGGGAGAGGAGATTGGGGACATCCCCGAAGGTCTGTATCCCGGAAATTACCTGATTCAAACCGGCCAGAGATTGTCCGAGATTGAAGGCGACAAGTGGAGAGACGCACCAGAAAGCGTTTGGCTGGAGCCGGTCAGAAATTTTGCTATCGATGCCATGATGGATATCATTCGCGTCGATTTGGCGGGTTTGGGTATCAAGATCGACAAGTTTTCTTCCGAGCGCAAACTGGTCGAAGCTGGTGGCGTCGAAGAAGCACTTACAGCGCTTCAGGAAAGGGGCCTGATCTATGAAGGCGTCCTGGAACCGCCAAAGGGCAGGAAGCCCGACGATTGGGAACCGCGCGAGCAGACGTTGTTCAAATCATCGAACTTTGGCGATGATACCGATCGTCCGGTTAAAAAATCCGATGGTTCGTGGACCTACTTCGCCACCGACATAGCCTATCACGCGGACAAACACCGGCGTGGCTTCAACACCATGATCGACGTGTGGGGTGCCGATCACGGCGGCTATGTCAAGCGCATGACGTCTGCCGTAAAAGCCCTGACCGAAGAGCAGGGGGAACTGGATGTCAAACTGTGCCAGATGGTCAATCTTCTCGATAATGGTCAGCCGGTGAAAATGTCAAAGCGGGCGGGAACATTCGTCACCATCCGCGATGTCACCGAAAAAGTTGGCAAGGATGTGGTCCGTTTTATCATGCTGACCCGCAAGAACGACGCCCAGCTTGATTTCGATTTAACCAAGGTCAGTGAGCAGTCACGGGAGAATCCGGTGTTTTATGTGCAATACGCCCATGCCCGTATTCATTCGGTTTTACGCCACTGTTCTGAACTTTTCACGACCGAAGAACTTGCCCCGGTTTCCCTGGCAAAGGCTCAACTTGATCGCCTGGACGATCCATCCGAACTGGCCCTGATCAAATTGATGGCAAGCTGGCCGCGGGTGGTCGAAGGGGCGGCGCTTGCACACGAGCCGCACCGGGTTGCTTTTTATCTAGGTGATCTGGCGACGGAATTTCATTCCCTGTGGAATAAAGGATCGGACAACGCCTCCTTACGCTTTATTCTTCCCGATGATCGCGAGTTGACATTGGCGCGATTAGCGCTTGTCAAAGGGGTCGCGTTCGTGATCGCATCGGGCTTAAAGGTAATCGGAGTCGTTCCCGTGGAGGAGATGCGTTAATGGTCCCTTCGGACGAACCAGAAGACGAAATTGTTCCCGATCCCTCTGATGCACTTGAATTTCAAAGGGTCAAGCGGGCAAAGCCCAAGCGTCGCGGCCTATGGCTTTTAATGCTGATGGTCCTGATCGGCTCCAGCGCGGGCGCGGGCTGGTTTTACTATGGCGACCAGCTGATGGGTAAGGACAAGGATAACCTTCCGGTTATTCACGCCGCCGAAGGGCCGGTTAAAGTGCGTCCCAAAACACCTGGTGGCATGAGCATTCCCGATCGCGACAAGCTGGTTTATGACCGCATGAATGGCAACGTTCCCGAACCCAGGATCGAACGCCTGCTGCCAATGCCTGAAATGCCAAAAACACCGCAGGCGCCCGTGGCTGAAGCTAAAGCCGACGTAGAAGTTCAAAAGCCAAAACTGCTGGCCAAGCCGCAAAAGCTGGAGCCCGGCAAAGTCGAGCTTAAGAAAGAACCTGAAAAAACACCCGAGCCCGCCGTCACCGTCAATGACGACATGATGCCGGAGCCCCTGGCACCTGAGCAATCAAAGACGGAAACGCCGACCCCGACACCGCCGCCACCAGCCGCAACGTCGGTTTCCAGGCTTGCCTATCAAATTCAAATCGCCGCTGTTCGCTCGCACGAACGGGCGGAAAGTGAATGGGAGCGTTTGAAAAAGAAACACGGCGACCTGCTGGGTGGTTATACCCTGAATATCATCCGTGCCGATTTGGGTGCCGACAAGGGAATTTTCTTCCGCCTGCGCGCGGGGCCAATTGCTGGTGAGGATGTGGCCCAGGCCTTGTGTGAAAATCTGAGCAAACGCAAGGTTGGCTGCCTGATCGTTCGGCCTGGCGGTTAATGTGACACCTTTGGCTGCTATTTTAGGCTGTTCCGGCCTTGTCCTAAGTGATCTGGAACGAGCCTTTTTTACCGATGTCCAGCCACTCGGCTTTATTCTCTTTGCGCGCAATTGCGACAATCCGGATCAGGTAAGAGAATTGGTCAACTCGTTGCGCCGTTGCGTAGATCGCGCTGATGCACCGGTGCTGATTGATCAGGAAGGCGGCCGTGTCCAGCGACTGAAACCGCCGCACTGGCGTGACGCCCCGGCGGCCTACAGTTTCGTCACGCTATATCAAAAAGACCCTGGGCTTGCCATCGACGCCGTGCGCCTGAATGCGCGGCTGATCGCCCATGAGTTGGCCGAACTTGGCATCAACGTTGATTGCGCACCGCTTCTTGATGTGGTTCAGGCGGGGGCTGACCCAATTATTGGTGACCGCGCTTTTGGTAATGACCCTGCGACGATTTCCGCCTTGGGTCGGGCCGCCTGCGAGGGTTTCCTTATGGGGGGGGTGTTGCCGGTGATCAAGCATATTCCCGGCCACGGGCGGGCCAATGTGGATTCTCATAAACAATTGCCGCAAGTTGATGCTGATCTTGAAACCTTGTCAGAAACGGACTTCGCGCCATTTCGCGCCTTAAAGGCAATGCCCTGGGCGATGAGCGCGCATGTCCTCTATTCAGCGCTGGATGTTAATCGACCGGCGACCTTGTCGCCTGACATCATCACGATGATTCGCAATGATCTTGGGTTTGAGGGTGTTCTGGTTTCCGACGACTTGTCCATGCAGGCATTGAGCGGAACCCTGGGCGAACGCACAGGACTGGCCATGGCGGCAGGCTGTGATGTTGCCCTGCATTGTAATGGTGATATGGACGAGATGAAAATGGTCACAGGAAACTGTGGCGACTTAACAGGGGATGCTGTCAGTCGCATTGAAAGAGGCACATCCATTGGTCGCGAGAACCGGGTTGCACTGGTTGAAGAATTTTCCGACGCTGTTCAGACGCTTGCCACTATGATGGCTGGGGAGGGGAACTGAAGTGGATTTTTACGGGTTGATGTTTACGGTCTCCGTTTGGGCCTTGCCATTGTTATTGGCGATTACCTTTCACGAAGCCGCGCACGGTTTTGTCGCCTGGCGGCTTGGCGATAATACGGCCTACTTGCAAGGCCGGGTCAGCTTTAACCCGTTTCGTCATATAGACCCTTTTGGAACCGTCATAATGCCGGCGTTGTTGCTACTGGTTTCCGGTGGCAAGATGATGTTTGGTTTCGCCAAACCGGTGCCGGTGGCGTTTCATCGGCTGCGTTCGCCGCGCCGTGACATGGTGCTGGTGGCCCTGGCCGGACCCGGAACGAATATCGCGCTGGCCATCCTTTCGTCCCTGCTGATCCACACGTTGCCTTTGTTTCCACCTGATGTCGCCGAGTGGGTTTTCTTGAATCTCAGGAACTCCATCCTACTGAATATGATTTTGGCTGTTTTCAATATGTTGCCTTTGCCGCCCCTTGATGGGGGCCGGGTGGCCGTCGGGCTCTTGCCGCGGGCTTTGGCCATGCCACTGGCGCGCTTGGAACGGCTCGGCTTTATAATTATTCTTGGGGGAATCTTTGTTTTGCCGTGGATCGGGGATAAACTGGGCCTTGATCTGAATATTTTCTACTTGCTGGTTTTTGAACCAGCCGCTTATCTGTCGCAGTGGATCTTCCGGCTTACGGGCGTATTTTAATGGAAAGCATCGAAGAGTTTGAAAACGATAGCCCGCTTGAGGCGAAAGGTGTCGCTTCCTTCGTCGTCGATATTGACGGTTTTGAAGGCCCCATTGACGTGTTGTTGGCGCTGGCGCGCGATCAAAAAGTCGACATTACCCAGATTTCGATTTTGCAATTAGCCGATCAGTATCTGGAATTTGTCACCATCGCCAGCCACAACAACCTTGAACTGGCCGCCGATTATCTGGTTATGGCGGCCTGGCTGGCGTATCTGAAGTCGCGCCTGTTGTTGCCTGATCTGGGCGCCGAAGACGAACCAACCGGCGAGGAAATGGCCCTGGCCCTGGCGTTTCAGCTAAAACGACTGGAATCCATGCAACAGGCGGGTGCCGCACTGATGGCCATGGATAAGCTGGGGCAGGATTTTTTCGCGCGGGGGATTCCCGAAAAATTCAAAATATCCCATTCAACGGTGTTTGATGTCAGCCTGATTGACATGCTTAAGGCGTACGGCTCGCAAAGCAACGCCAAGGTGGACAGGACATTGCATATCGAGGCGTGGGATTTGCACAGTGTCGATGATGCCCTGGAACGTCTACTTCAGGTCGTTGGCAAGATGCCTGACTGGAATGTGCTGTCAACGTTTCTGCCTGCTGGCCTGAAAGAGGGCCTGACCTTTCGTTCCGCCGTCGCCTCGACCTTTGCCGCGACTCTGGAAATGGCCCGCGAGGGAAAGCTCAGACTGCGTCAAAATGCCGCTTTTGAACCTATTTTCGTGCGTAGTGCCCCTGATGACTTGACGACCAGACCGACAGAGCTTATCGAAGCGGCCATGAGCGACACGGACGAAGAAGAATGAACGACATACCCGATCAGAATATCAGGCTGCTGGAGGCGATTTTATTTGCCTCCACCGATCCGGTGAAAGAAAGATCTCTGGCTAACAGATTGCCCGAAGGGGTCGAGGTTAGGCCGCTGCTTGAAGAATTGAAAAGCCACTATCAGGGGCGCGGCGTCAATCTTGTCAATGCCGGTGGGTCGTGGGCGTTTCGTTCGGCTGCTGATTTAACCAATATGCTGAACCGCGAGATCGAAGTCGCCCGCAAACTGGGGCGCGCAACCATCGAAACTCTGGCCATTATTGCTTATCACCAGCCCATTACCCGTGGCGAGATTGAAGAAATTCGCGGTGTTTCCTTAAGCAAGGGCACCTTTGACGTCTTGTTTGACCATGGCTGGATACATCCGCGTGGTCGTCGCAAAACCCCGGGGCGACCGACAACATGGGGGACGACGGACGGGTTTCTCGACCATTTCGGCCTTGAAAGCATCAAGGATTTGCCGGGCATAGAGGAGTTGAAGTCTGCAGGATTGCTCGATAAACGCCCCGCCATCGACGCCTACTCGATCAGCGGCCAGGTTGCCGCTTCTGCCGCCGATGTGGCTCACATTGATGGCGCGGACGCCCAAGATGACGAGGCGGAACTGCCTTTAGCGGCAGATCTGGAAGAAGAAGAATGAGCCGGTGCTTTTCACCCCTCGTTCAGATAAAATCCACTACAATGAAGTTGTTTAGGTTTTGGGGCGTTTGTGGCGTTGCTCTGTCTTAGGGTTTCTGCCATTATCCGCCCTCCAATTTTCCTTTAAGATTAAGTGAGATACTACTATGGGTGCATTTAGCATTTGGCATTGGGTTATCGTTCTTGCGGTTGTCCTGGTTTTGTTTGGCGGCAAGGGTAAAATTTCCGCTCTGATGGGTGATTTTGGCAAGGGCCTTAAATCCTTCAAGAAGGGCATGAAGGATGAAGATGGCGATGACGCCAAGGCTTCAGAAGACGCGCCGAAGTTGACCGAGAACAACTCCGAAGCCGTCAATCAGACAGCCTCTGAAGAAAAGAAAAGCGATTAGCTTTTCAGACTAGCGTTGAACCGGGGCCTGTTTCAGGCCCTGCCGTCTTCTTTTCTTTCTTTGGGGGTACCGTCGCGCCATGTTCGATATTGGCTGGCAGGAACTTTTTATCGTCGCCGTCCTGGCCCTAATTGTTGTCGGGCCAAAGGATTTGCCACGCGCGCTGCGTACCATCATGGGGCTAGTCCGCAAGGCGCGCGGTATGGCCCGCGATTTTCAGGATGGCATCGACGATGTGGTTCGCGAAGCCGACCTTGATGATATGAAAAACAAGCTCGAGAGCCTGTCCGACGGTGACATTGAAAAAAGTATCCACGATACCATTGATCCCACCGGTGGCCTGGCTGGTGACCTTGATATGAGCGAAATCAAGGATGATATCGAGGCGTTGGGCAAAGAACCTGAAACACCCGAAGTGGAAGCAGCCGCTCCGTCGCGTTCAGTCGGTGAGGAAGCCAAAACTCCCGACACAAAACCCGACAAGGACGCCTGAGCCGTGGCCGATATCGAAACAGATGAGGCTATAGAAGAAAGCAAGGCTCCCTTGCTTGAGCATCTGATCGAGTTGCGCCAACGGATGATCTACGCGTTCGCCTCGGTGATCGTGTTGTTCTTCGTTTGTTATTATTTCGCCCCGACCCTGTATGACTTTCTGGTCCAGCCGCTGGCCGATATTCTGGGAACCCTGGGCGGCAATCGTCGGCTGATCTTCACCGCCCTGCACGAAGCCTTCTTCACCTACATCAAGGTTGCCTTCTTTGCCGCCTTGTTCCTGGCTTTCCCGTTTATCTCCATGCAGCTATGGCTGTTTATTGCGCCGGGGCTGTACAAGAACGAGAAAAAGACCCTGATGCCGTTCCTGATCGCCACCCCGATTCTTTTTTTCCTGGGCGGTTCGCTGGTCTACTACTTCATCTTCCCGCTGGCCTGGAAGTTTTTCCTCGGTTTCGAATCCGTGGGCGGTGCCGGTGCCTTACCCATCCAGCTTGAAGCCAAGGTCGATCAGTATTTGTCACTGGTGATGCAGCTTATTTTTGCCTTTGGCCTGTGTTTTGAGCTGCCTGTCGTTCTGACTTTAATGGGGCGGGTTGGTATGGTAACGGCCGAGGGTCTTCGCAAGAAGCGACGCTATGCTGTTGTTATCGCCTTCGTTGCCGCCGCCGTTTTGACACCGCCCGATGTGATCTCGCAAATAGGCCTGGCTTTGCCGACAATCCTGCTTTACGAAATTTCGATTATTGCCGTTAGTATGGTTCAACCAGCAGCCGTCGAAGAAGAAGACGACGACGACGACGATGACGATGACGATAACGATAACGATAACGACGATGATAATGTAGAGGGCGAGAAGAAGGCCGAAGCCGAAGAAGCGACGGAAACCTGACATGTTTGACATTAAGTGGATTCGTGAAAACCCGGATGATTTCGACAAGGGACTGGCGCGTCGACAACTGGACCCGCAGTCCTCTGCACTGATCGCACTCGACAAGCAACGCCGCGATGCTGAAACCCAGGCTCAGGAACTTCAGGCCAGCCGCAACAAGTTGTCCAAGGAAATCGGCAACGCCAAAGCCCGTGGCGAAGATGCTGCGGACATCATCGCCGAGGTTTCGCGTTCAAAAGAGGCGCAAGCGGAGGCCGAAGAACAGGCCCGCCTGCTGACCGAACAATTGACCGATGCCTTGTCGGTTATTCCCAATTTACCCCTGGATAGTGTCCCTGACGGGGACAATGAGAGCGATAACCGCGAGGAACGCACCTGGGGCGATATCCCGAGTTTTGATTTTGTCCCCAGGGAGCATTTCGACCTGGGTGAGGCCTTGGGGCTGATGGATTTCGACACGGCGGCAAAGATGTCCGGCGCCCGCTTTGTCCTGCTCACTGGTGCCCTGGCCCGCATGGAACGGGCCCTGGCTGCCTTTATGCTTGATCTTCATACAAACGAGCACGATCTGACCGAAGTTAACCCTCCGGCCCTTGTCCGTGATACGGCGCTCTATAATACCGGTCAGCTGCCTAAGTTTGGCGAAGACCTGTTCAAGACCGAGGATGGTCTGTGGATGATCCCGACTGCCGAAGTGCCGCTGACCAACATTGTCGCCGGTGAAATTGTCGACGAGGCCACATTGCCGCGTCGCTATGCGGCGATGACCTGGTGTTTCCGCTCTGAAGCGGGATCATCGGGCAAGGACACCCGCGGCATGATCCGTCAGCACCAGTTCACCAAGGTGGAAATGGTTTCAATTGTTAAGCCTGAAAATTCCGAAGATGAGCTTGAACGCATGACCGGATGCGCCGAAGAAGTCTTGAAGCGTTTGGGGCTGCCGTACCGGGTTGTCACCCTGTGCACCGGTGATCTGGGCTTTGGCGCGCGCCGCACTTTTGATATTGAAGTGTGGTTGCCGGGCCAAAATCGCTATCGGGAAATTTCCAGTTGCTCCAACTGCGGTGATTTTCAGGCCCGTCGCATGAAGGCCCGCTTCCGCCCCGAAGGCGAGAAGGGGACGCAATTTGTCCATACCCTGAACGGTTCGGGGCTTGCCGTTGGCCGCACCCTGGTCGCAGTATTAGAGAATTATCAGTGCGCCGACGGCTCCATCGTCGTGCCAGAAGCGTTGCGCCCCTACATGGGCGGACTAGAGGTCATTTCAGCCGATGCGTGAACGGGTGAAGTCCTTGCGCACCGCGCGGGTGCTGATTTCCAATGACGACGGTATTAATGCGCCGGGCCTTAAAATGCTGGAACGGGTGATGGTCAAACTGGCCGGGGAAGTCTGGGTCGTCGCCCCTGAAACCGAACAGAGCGCGGCCAGCCATTCCCTGACCCTGCGTCAACCTTTGCGCATTCGTAAAGTTTCCACCCGTCGCTTCGCCATAAACGGCACGCCAACGGACAGTGTTCTGCTTGGCATTAATCAGGTGATGAAGGATCAGCGCCCGGATCTGGTGCTTTCGGGCGTTAACAGGGGCGGTAATCTGGGTGAAGACGTGATTTATTCGGGCACCGTGGCGGCGGCCATGGAAGGCACCCTGATGGACTTCCCGGCCATTGCCCTGTCGCAGGTTTGCAGTGACCGGCACCCGGTCAAGTGGGCTACGACGGAAAAATGGTTGCCCAAGGTGCTTAAAGGCCTGATGAAGATGCCGTTTCCCCGCTCGGTTCTGATAAACGTTAATTTCCCCGATGTCGTAGCCAGCAGTGTTAGCGGAATAGAAATCACCCGTCAGGGCCGTCGTAAAATCGGCGGTGACTTGCAGTCCGGTATTGATCCACGGGGGGATACCTACTACTGGGTTGGTCCGCAACGGGTTGAAGACAGGTTTCGCAAGGGTTCGGATCTGGAAGCCGTGAACCGGGGCGCTATATCCATCTCACCTTTAAGCACGGACCTTAGCCATTCGGGCTCTTTGAAAAAACTGAAAGGTATCTTTTAGGTGTTTGAAGAAGACGGCAAGGCGTTGCTGATTCTGGAATTGCGGCGCGGTGGGGTGACCGACCGTCGCGTCATCGACGCCATGGAACGGCTGCCGCGTGAAATGTTTGTACCTGAAGGCTTGCGTGAACAGGCCTATGAAAATATTGCCCTGCCGATTGGCCACCATCAAACGGTCAGCCAGCCGCTGACCGTAGCCCTGATGACCCAGGCGCTGGATGTCAACGACCGTATGAAGGTGTTGGAAATCGGCACCGGATCGGGTTACCAGTCGGCGGTGCTCTCGCCACTGTGTCGCAGGCTCTACACCATTGAGCGTTATCGGGAACTGATGCGCGGCGCTGAACAGCGTTTTGAGGAATTGCGGCTAACCAACATCACCACCCGGATCGGTGATGGCTCCATGGGCTGGAAAGAACAGGCCCCGTTTGAACGGATTATCGTCACCGCCGCCGCCCATGACATTCCGCCGCTTCTGGTTGATCAATTGGCCATTGGTGGTGTTATGGTGGTGCCGGTTAATGATGGTCGCGATGAACACGATCAGCGCCTGTTGCGCGTCGTTCGAACCGAAGACGGCGTAGAAACCGAAGAACTGGGTATTACCAGGTTTGTCCCCCTGGTTGAAGGCGATGAGCCTTAGGCCGACTGAAAGAAATAAAATGACTGAATTTGAAGGTGTCCTTGTACCACTTGGGCAAGCATTGACCAAACATGGTTACGACCAACTGACGCCGGTGCAAAAGGCCGTTCTCGCCCCTGAACTTCGCGACGTCGATGCTTTGGTTTCTGCCCAAACCGGATCAGGCAAGACCGTTGCATTTGGTCTTGCGCTGGGACCGACGCTACTTGGAAGTGGGGATCGCTTTTCCAAGGAAAAAGCGCCGCTGGCCCTTGTCGTAGCGCCGACCCGGGAACTCGCCTTGCAGGTCAGGCGCGAACTGGAATGGCTCTATGAAAGGACCGGTGCCTCTATCGCTTCGTGTGTTGGCGGCATGGATATGCGCCAGGAGCGACGGGCCTTGCAACAAGGCGCGCACATCGTTGTTGGCACCCCTGGACGATTGCGTGATCACATTGAGCGTGGCTCCTTTGACAGTTCGGCACTGAAAGCCGTGGTCCTCGATGAAGCGGATGAAATGCTCGATCTGGGCTTTCGCGATGATCTGGAATACATCCTCGAGTCTGCACCGGCAGAACGTCGCACCTTGATGTTTTCGGCAACCGTGCCGCGCTCAATTGTCTCCCTTGCCAAACGCTACCAGCGCGATGCGGTGCGGATCTCGACCACGTCAGATCAGGAACAACACCTGGATATTGAATACCGGGCCCTGACCATTGCGCCAAATGATCGGGAAAATGCCATTATCAACGTGTTGCGTTTTTTTGAAGCGAAGAATGCTCTCGTCTTCTGCGCCACCCGCGCCACCGTAAACCACATGACCAGCCGCCTTAACAATCGGGGATTTTCTGTCGTCGCCCTGTCCGGTGAATTGAGTCAGAACGAACGCACCCACGCCCTGCAAGCCATGCGTGACGGCCGGGCCCAAGTTTGTGTCGCCACCGACGTTGCGGCACGTGGCATTGATCTGCCAAACCTGGAACTGGTTATCCACGCCGATATTCCGAAGAATCGTGAATCTCTATTGCATCGAAGTGGCCGTACCGGGCGTGCCGGGCGCAAGGGTGTGTGTACATTGATTGTCCCCCATAACTGGCGCAAGCGGACTGAACGGTTGCTGGGTAGCGCCAATGTAGAAGCAACCTGGGCGAAACCACCATCGGCCAAGGAAATCATGATCCGGGATCGTGAGCGTATCCTTGAAGATCCGGCTTTAAGCGCACCTTTAAGTGAGTTCGAGCAAACATTCGTTGAAGAATTGCTCGGCAAACACAGTGCCGAGCAGGTTGCAGCCGCTTTTTTGCGTCAAAATTTTGCCGAAAGAACAGCGCCTGAAGAACTGATCGATACAGGGCCAGTGGAATCCCGACAGCAGCAAAAGTCGCGACAGGATTTCAAGAACGGGGTCTGGTTTTCGCTGTCGGTAGGGCGCGAGCAAAATGCTGAAGCGCGCTGGTTGTTACCGATGTTGTGTCGTGCCGGTCACATAACCAAAAATGATATTGGCGCGATCAGGATCCAACAAACCGAGACCTTTGTAGAACTGACACCGGAAAGCGTCGACAAATTCATGGAGGCTATTGGTTCCGGCGGGAAGGTTGACAAGACCGTCACCATGAAGCGCCTGGACACGATTCCTGATGTGGGCAGGGGAGGCGGTAAAAAACCGTTTGCCAAAAAGAAACCCTTTAACACTTCTAAACCTGCCCATCGTGGCAAGTTCAAGCCCAATACCAAGGGTAAAAAACCTTATAAAAGCCAATTTGAGAAGGCAGATACAGGTGGCGCGGCAGAGCCCGGTTCAAGCCCGCTAAAGCGGAAGAAAAAGAAAAAGAACAAGAAGAAGGTTAAAAGCTTTTAGCCACGATGATTGAAGTAAGCCCGCGGCTTGGCGATAATCAGGGATGATTCGGACCTTACACCAGAAACGGTTCTTTTTCCTGTTTGCCCTTATGTTCGTGTTGAGCGCTTGTGGCTGGGCCGAATGGCCGCCGCCAGAGGATGGTCCCAGGGCCACCAACCGACCGCAAACATCAGGCGGATCAGCGACGGCCTTCGTTAATGCCGACGCCGTCATTGTCGGTAAGGGTGATACGGTTTATGGCCTGTCCAAACGCCACCGGGTATCGGCGCGGGCGATTATCCAGGCTAACCATTTACAAGCGCCCTACGTCCTGACACCGGGGCAGCGGCTGGTTTTGCCGAGGGCCAGGAATTATGTCGTCAAGCGGGGTGACTCCTTAAGCGTTATCGCCGAAAACCAGAATGCCGATATGTACGCCATTGCCCGCCTCAATGGCTTGCGGCCCCCCTATACGATTCAAATTGGTCAACGCCTGACCTTGCCTGATGTGAACAGGACACAGCCGGTCAGTTTGCCGACCGCCGCAGCACCGCCACCGAAGCGCAAGTCGCTTTCGACGATAACAAAGCCTGCGCCACAAATTGTTGAAGCGCCACCAGCCAGAACGGGCAAGGGGTTCTTGTGGCCGGTCAGGGGCAAGATTGTTTCGGCCTACGGTGGCAAGTCGGAAGGCTTGAAGAATGACGGCATTAACATCGCAGCCCCGCGCGGCGCGCAGGTGGTGGCGGCAGAAAACGGTATCGTCGCCTATGCCGGAAACGAATTGCGTGGATTTGGAAACCTGTTGCTGCTCAAACACACAGGCGGCTGGATTACAGCCTATGCCCATAACGAGACGTTGCTGGTCAAGCGTGGTGATAAAATCAAAAAGGGCCAAACAATCGCCAAGGTCGGTTCATCGGGCAGCGTCCAGGTGCCGCAGCTTCACTTCGAGTTGCGCAAGGGCAAAAAAGCCATCGACCCGATCAAATATTTGCCGAAGGTTTGACTTAAGGCTTAATCGCTATCAAGGGTTACGATGATGTTACCGTCATCACTTTGGGT
>JACNJU010000022.1 GCA_014382375.1 Rhodospirillaceae bacterium | reverse complement strand
CACCGGCGGCGACGATGCAGTCTTGTGAATTTTCAGGGACCTCTGCGGCAAGCTCCGTTGCATGACCGGCGGATTGGGTGACCCGGATATCGATCCGCGCACCAAGGACAGTCAGGTGCGTCACCACAGCACCCATGACAACGGCGCTGCGACCGCCCGATGTCGGGTTATGGATGATCAGAATCCGTTTCCTGCTCATAAGATTTCAAAGCCTTGCGGAACGGGCAGGGGAACGTCGAAGACCTCGGCGAAGGTTACAAGCAAGTGCTCATCGATCTCGGCCATGGTGGTGTTCAGGCCTAAATCGGCCAGCGATGTGACGCCGTGTTGCTCGACGCCGCAGGGGACGATGCCGTCGAAGTGTTCAAGATCGGGGTTAACGTTAATGGCGATACCGTGGAAGGTGACCCAGCGGCGAACCCGCACGCCAAGGGCGGCAACCTTGTCCTCGCGACCACCGGGGCGTGTCACCCAGATGCCGATGCGACCCTCGCGGCGCTCACCCGTCACACCAATCCGCTCAAGGGTCCGGATGATCCACTCTTCAAGATCATGGACATAGGCGCGCACATCATTGCCGCGTCCTTTAAGATCAATCATGGCGTAAGCGATCCGCTGGCCGGGGCCGTGGTAGGTATACTGGCCGCCGCGCCCGGCCTTGTGCACGGGGAAGCGTTCAGGATCGAGCAAATCAGAGGGGTCGGCGCTGGTCCCGGCGGTGTACAGGGGCGGGTGCTCAAGCAGCCAGACGGCCTCCTCGGCGTCCCCGGAGCGAATCTCTCCGGCCCGCTTTTCCATAAACGCCAGCGCCGCCGCGTAGGGCACCTGGCCTTCTGTGATCAACCATTCCATAAGGTTGTTTACCATGGTGCTTGATTGCTGTGCGAGTATTTGCTATTCCCCCGATCAGGAAAAGGCAATCCCCTGTTAATTTACCTCAAAAGAGGGGGCTCCAGCCACAAACACCATGCGGTCGTGGCGGAACTGGTAGACGCGCAGCGTTGAGGTCGCTGTGGGATAATATCCCGTGGAAGTTCGAGTCTTCTCGACCGCACCAAAAACACTCACCCCGAGAAGTCGGGGTGGGTTTTTTTATGTCGCACCCTGCGGGTGGCGCGGTCTCTGGAAGTCAAGACACACATGGGGAGAGGGGCTTCGTCCATTACTCTCTACATCGTCATTCCCGCCTTGGCGGGAATGACTGTATTATTTTATTCAGGCCTGTCCACGCCAAAAGCCCTGACGGAAACCTCTTCCGTCAGGCGTAACGCAAGCGATCTTTACCGCTCAGTCGGTTCTTTACTTTTTCGGTGTGTAGTAGACGCGGTCGCTGAAGTCCTGGGTAGACATGCCCAGGGCGTAGGTGATCATCAGGAACACGGCAAATAAATATTTCATTGTCTTGCGCTCAAATTCGTTTTCCCGAAAGGCACCCTGCCTTTCGTGCGCGCGTATTTATGCCTTTATGGCCATGCTGGGTGTGATGGCCATCACAAGGGCATAAAAAAAGTTCGCGGCGAAAATAAACGAATTTAAAGGGAACCTGACGGGCATGACCCCCTGGTCGCGGGCTTTGTCCTTTAACAGACCGCGTGACCGGCGCTTTTCCAGCCCATGATGCCACCAATCAGGTGGTAAACGGCGCTTGCCGCCGGGGTTGCGGCGTGCAGACCGGGGCCGTGCATGGCTGTGCGCTTGCCGCCAACGCAGTGATAGACAACGATTTTGTCATCATGATCGGGCAGATGATCCGTGCTGAACCGGGACAGCGGTACGTTATGCGCTTCGGAAATCCGTTCCCGGGCTGCTTCTTCGGGTTCACGGACATCGACCAGTATTGCCTTGCCTTCATTCATCCACTGTTTCAGGGTTACCGGATCGATTTCTCTAATACTCATTATTTCTAAAACTCCATGTGTGAGACTTGATTTGATGTATATTAGGATTATCTAATGGACATGCAAGTGCCAATGTTCATTTATTGAGGATTTTTTCATGACGCCCACCGTTAAAGCCTTTTTTGACCCCGAAACCTTCACCGTCACTTATCTGGTGTCGGACCCGGAGACCTCCGCTGCGGTGATTATCGACCCGGTTCTTGATTACGACGCCAAATCCGGGCGCAGTCATACGGGCAGCGCCGATGTGCTGATTGATTATGTGGAAAAGCACGGGCTCAGCGTTGACCTGATCCTGGAAACCCACATCCATGCAGATCACTTAAGCGCCGCCACCTATCTGCGCGACAAGCTGACCGCAAAAATCGGTGTCAGCGACCAGGTCTACAAGGTCCAGGAAACTTTCAAAAAATTGTTCAACGCAGGGGATGATTTCCAACCCGATGGATCGCAGTTTGATGTCCTGCTGGCGGATGGAGACAGCATCGCCCTTGGCACGATGGAGGGACGGGTTATGTATACCCCCGGCCACACCCAGGCCTGTATCAGTTTTGTGTTTGGTGACGCGGTGTTTGTGGGTGACACCCTGTTCATGCCCGATTATGGTTCCGCCCGTTGCGATTTCCCCGGTGGTGATGCGGCCACCCTGTACGCCTCAATCCGGCGCATTCTCGAACTGCCCGCCCAGACCCGGGTTTTCACCTGCCATGACTACGGGGCAGAGGGCCGGGATTTTGCCTGGGCTTCCAGCGTTGCCGAGCAGCGCCAGAGCAATATTCACATCCATGAGGGTATTTCGCTGGAAGATTTCGTCGCCATGCGCGAAGGCCGCGATGCGGACCTCGCCGTGCCGGTGCTTCTGCTGCCTTCGGTTCAGGTCAACATACGGGCCGGAAACATGCCTGCCCCCGAAGACAACGGCATCAGTTACCTGAAAATCCCGCTCAACACGATTTGACGCTAATCTCCTTGTTGAGTAGTTTGTTGCAGCATTTCAACAGAGGACGGTGGTTATGACCGCAACGGCAGACGAGCAGGGCGAAGACATCGCCGCCGAAGACGCTGTCCCTGAACTGGAAAGCGGCCTCGAGGAAGAAATTGTCCTGGCTATCGAAGCCGGCAATCTGGGTGGCGTTCGCGATCTGGTTGCCCAGCTTCATTACGCCGATGTCGCCGATTTACTTGAACATCTTGACGCGGATGGTCGCGATACCCTGATTGAGGCCTTTCAGGGTGTCCTCGACCCGGACGTGTTCTCCGAACTGGATGAAAGCGTTCGTGACGATCTGGTTGAAAAGCTGGGTGTCGCTTATGTTGCCAGCGTCGTCTCCGAAATGGATACGGACGACGCCGTCCAGGTTATCGAGGAGCTTGAAGAACACGAGCAGAAGCAGATTCTCGACGCCATCCCTGTAGGGGACCGGACGCTGATTGAGGAGGGCCTTGCCTATCCTGAAGACAGTGCCGGACGCCTGATGCAGCGCGAAGTGATGACGGTGCCGGAATTCTGGAACGTCGGCGAAACCATCGACTTCCTGCGCCAACAGGCCGATGCCGAGGAAGCGGGCGAGGACAGCGGTTCGCTACCAGATTTGTTTTACGATATTTTTGTCGTCGATCCGTCTCACAAACCGGTTGGTTCCGTGGCCTTGAGCCGCCTGCTCAGGAGCCGCCGCCCGGTTCCCATCACCGACATCATGAGCAGCGAGATGAAACTGGTCCAGGTTGCAGATGATCAGGAAGATGTCGCTTACCTGTTCGGCCAGCGCGACCTTGTTTCAGCCCCCGTGGTCGACGCCGCTGGTCGACTGGTCGGCGTCATCACCGTTGATGATGTCGTTGATGTTATCCACGAAGAACACGAAGAAGACATCATGCGCCTTGGTGGCGTACGCGAGGATGATTTGTATGAAGCCGTCGGTGATACCACACGGGCACGCTTTTCGTGGTTGTTACTGAATTTGGGGACGGCCATTCTGGCCTCGGTCATTATCGGGTTTTTTCAGGGCACCATCGAGCAGATTGTCGCCCTTGCGGTGCTCATGCCGATTGTCGCCTCCATGGGCGGTAACGCCGGCACCCAGACCCTGACGGTTACCGTGCGCGCCCTCGCCATGAAGGATTTGACCGCCACCAACGCCATGCGGGTGGTTGGTAAGGAAGTGCTGGTCGGCTCCATCAACGGCGTTGTCTTTGCGCTACTGACCGGTATTGTCGCCTGGGTTTGGTTCGACTCCCAGCTTCTGGGACTGGTGATTGCCCTGGCGATGATTATCAATATGGTTATCGCGGGCCTTGCCGGAACAACCATCCCGCTGATCCTTGAGCGTAATGGCATTGATCCGGCAGTCGCCTCCAGCGTCTTCCTGACGACCATTACAGACGTCGTCGGTTTCGCCGCTTTCTTGGGCCTGGCGGCCTGGATTTTATTATAGTCGTCATTCACTATGTGACGGACGTAACGTATTTCGCTGGAAAATCAAGTTTGCTGAGTGCCTTCCTCAAACGTGCCGCGTATTCCGTATTGGTCTCATTTGGCCCTGGGGCTTCACGCAGATTGAAACACAACGCAGGTATAATGTTTCCTTCCAGTGAGTGGGCAATGACGGCTTCGGCTCGATACTGTTCTAAACCTGGGCCAGAGTAGAGCCTTTCAAACTCGTCATGGGTGAGCGCAAAAACCATTCCGTAGGCCCGAACTCCGGGTGCTGGAATGAGTGTTGCCCGTCTGCCGATTCTAAGTTCATAGTCCTCAACATAGGCTCGGCGTGGGTTCCTTGCCTCAACCTTGTTTTCGAGAAGCACATCGCTGTCCATAAACAGGCCGTAAAAGAAACCATCAATTTGTCGGTCCATCATGTGCTGTCAGGCTCCGTGTTCAGAACAAATCAGTATATGGCGTGTTGAAAATAAAACGCGATCCAAAATCTATTTCCTTTTGCTTCTCAATGTGCTCGCACAATAGGTAAATCCGACCAATTGGTGGTGTAGTTGGGCGAGCGGCGGTTTTGTACCGTATAGACGCCGCGTTTGCCGCGCTCCGCCACGCCGACAGCTCCATATCGTAACATCCCGCGGCCGATGCGGGTGTTGATGGCGTCGAACGCCGTCATCAGGGCCTGGGCGCGGGTGTCCCTTGAGGGGTCGGGCGGGGCGAACAGGTTTCCTTGCGCGTCCCCGGCCCGCGCCAGCCCCAGCATCATCACCCCGGCGCCCTTGAACTGAAGACCCGGTTTGTAGACTTGCTCGAAGGCCGCCATCGCCGCATGGGTGATGGTGGCGGTGTGATTGGATGGGGCAGGCGGCGCGCTTGAGGCTGTGCCCCGGTAATAGTCGCCCTGGGGGCCAAAACGGTTGGTCGCCGCGAAGACGTTGACGACCGAACACAGAAGCCCGTCCCGGCGCAGTTTTTCGGCGGCCCGGGCGGCGAAGGCGGCGACGCTTTCACGGATAACCCGGCGGCTTTCAACGGGTTTGGCGAAGGACCGCGAGACGCGGATGGTTTGCTTGTCCGGGCTCTGGCTTTCAAGGTCAAGGCAGGCTAGCCCGCGCAGTTCCAGCAATGTGCGCGCTCCGGTCACTCCCATGCGCTTTCGCACCCACGGTTCGGGTGTGTCGTGGAAGTCGAGCGCCGTTTCGATGGACCGTGACCCGAGCATTTTTGCCCAACGGCGGCCGATGCCCCAGATCTCGGCAACCGGGATTTTTGCCAGTACGTCGCGCCGGGTTGCCTCATCGGCGATCACGAAAGTGCCGTTTGCTCCCGGGAATTTCTTGGCCACATAACCGGCAATCTTGGCCAGGGTCTTGGTCGGGGCAATGCCGACGGACACCGGAATGCCGGTCCAGCGTTTGACGGCGGTGCGGATGTCCTGACCATAATTGTCGAGCCCGCGGCCCTCAAAGCCGGCCAGATTGAGAAACGCCTCGTCGATGGAATAAAGCTCGATGTCGGGTGTAAAGGTTTGCAGGGCGCTCATCACGCGGGCCGACATGTCGCCGTACAGCGGGTAGTTGGACGAATAAACCTGGATGTCATGGCGGCGGATTTCAGCGCGCGCCTTGAACAACGGTTCACCCATGGCGATGCCCAGGGCCTTGGCCTCGTTGGAACGGGCGATGATACAGCCATCGTTGTTGGACAGCACAACCACCGGGCGGCCTTCCAGCGCCGGATCAAAGACCCGCTCGCAGGAAACGAAGAAGTTGTTGCAATCGACCAGCGCGAAGACTTGTTTCATTTTTAAAGCTTCTCGAAACGCCTGACCGAACCTGTGACCACACCCCAGATGGAGCACTCCGCGTCTGTTCCAAGCGGGGTCGGCGGATAGTCCGGATGTTCGGCTTTCAATATCCACCCGGCACCGACTTTAAGCAGCCGCTTGACGGTCATTTCGCCGGCCACAACGGCAACGACGATATGGCCCGAGCGGGTTTCAAGCGAGCGGTCGACGATCAGAAGATCGCCTGAGAAAATCCCGGCCCCGCTCATCGACGAGCCCTCGACACGCACCATAAAGGTCGCCGCCGGGTGGGCGATCAGGTGCTCATTCAGATCAAGCGCGCCTTCGATAAAATCGTCGGCGGGGGAGGGAAACCCTGCGGCCACGGCACTGGCATACAGCGGCGGATGGGGGATACCATGTTTTTCGTCGGGCAGGAACATAACAAGAACATTATCGTGGCGTTCTTGTCAGGTCAATGTTTTCCAGCTTTCATCGGCCTGATGGGCCAGCAGTTCACCGGCTTCAAGGTCGAAGCACCAGCCATGCAGTGTCAGTGATCCGTCTTCAACCCGGCTGACCACCCAGGGAAAGGAGAGAAGATTTTTCAGCGAGATTTTTACGGCCTGTCGTTCGACGTGGCGGAGCTGGGCTTCGCCATCAAGACTGTCGTCACGGGCATTTTCGACAATGGAGATCCAGTCATGAATGAATTCGCGGTTTTGAGCGTCTTCATGGCCAGAGCAAAGACACTTGATGCCGCCGCAATGGGTGTGGCCAAGCACGATGATGTGCTTGACACCAAGGTCGCGTACCGCAAATTCGATGGCGGCGCTGGTGCCGTGATAGTGGTTATCGGGTTCATAAGGCGGCACCAGATTGGCGACGTTGCGGACAATGAACAGTTCTCCCGGTTCGGCCTTGGCGATGATTGAAGGGTTCACCCGGCTGTCGGAACAGGCGATAACCATAACGTCCGGAGTTTGCCCCTTTTCAACCAGGGAACGATAAAAATCCGGCTGTTCATCGTAATAGGTTTCGCGGAAGGCCTTGAAACCTGCAATCAGTCTGTTAATTGGCATTTGCGGTCTCCAAAAGTGGAATAAGGTGTTCGAGCAACTGATAGGAATTGCGGCAGACGACATGCAGATTGGCCTCGAAATCATCTGATGCGCTTTCACCGGCGGTGTCAGAAAGGCCGCGGACAACGACGAAGGGCAGGCTGCTCAGGCGACAGGTGTAGCCGACGGCGGCCCCTTCCATTTCGGTGGCAAGGGCGGCGAATTCCCGCTGTAACCAGCGCAGGGTCTCGGCGTCGGAGATAAATTTATCGCCCGAAACAACGGTGCCGAGCATCAGGTTGGGGGCATCGTCGACGCCATCGAAAGCGGTATCGAAGGCATCCGTGGCTTTTTGCACCAGTTTCGGATCGGATTCGACCATCCGGTCTTGTCCCGGAACCTCGCCATGTCTGCGGCCAAAGGCGGTCAGGTCCATGTCGTATTGAATGAGGTGGCTGGCGATGACCAGATCGCCGACCTGCATGTTGGGTAACAGACCACCGGCGACACCGCTAAAAACAAGGGCATCCGGTTTGTAAAGATCGATCAGCATTTGCGTACAAATGGTGGCGTTGACCTTGCCGATGCCACATTGGGCAAGGGCCATGGGGACATCCTGGAAGATGTCCCGGTAAACAGTGATGCCAGCATGGACAGCTTGATCGCTGATCGTCATTTTATCGCGAAGAAGCGTCACCTCTTCTTCCATCGCCCCCATCAATGCCAGCATTTTTGTTTTTCCGTTTCTTCTTTACGTTTACGTCAACGTCAATTAGCATTTATTGATGATTGATATCTATGGCATAGCCGAACTGGCGCGGGAATTCAACGTCACCACCCGGACCATTCGTTTTTATGAAGACAAAGGACTGCTAAGCCCTGAACGACAGGGCCAAAGGCGGGTATACAGTTCGCGCGACCGGGTCCGTCTGCGCCTGATCATGCGTGGCAAGCGGTTGGGTTTTTCGTTAAGTGAAATCCGCGAGATGATTGACCTGTATGACGATGACCCCAGCGAAGTCGCCCAGTTGAAGCTGTTTTTGAGCAAAATTCGCGAACGTCAGGCGGTGCTTAACCAGCAGCAGGCGGATATTGCCGCCATCGTCAAGGAACTGAACAAGCTGGAATCTGAAAGCGCTG
This sequence comes from Rhodospirillaceae bacterium, assembly GCA_014382375.1. Taxonomy (GTDB): domain Bacteria; phylum Pseudomonadota; class Alphaproteobacteria; order Rhodospirillales; family JABHCV01; genus JACNJU01. Next base: position 6,606 of record JACNJU010000022.1, on the reverse strand, counting down.
CACTGCTGGAGCAAAAGGAAGCGGCACGATGAGCGAACTGCCGTTGACCTATCGGGGCGCCGTCTACCCATGGCACTGCGACCATGTTGGCCATATGAACGTCATGTACTACACCGGCAAGTTCGACGAGGCGACCTGGAATCTGTTTGCCCTGCTTGGGGTCACCCGTAAATTTCTCACTGAAAACGGCCGCGGTATGGCGGCGATCGAACAAACAACCAAATACCTGCGCGAATTACACGCGGGCGATATTGTGACCATCCGTTCCCGGCTGATTGTGCTGGAGGGCAAGAAAATTCACTTCATCCACGAAATGGTCAATGGCGAGACGCAAGAACTGGCGGCGACCAGCGAACTGTTTGGGTTGCATCTGGATACGGAAATCCGTAAATCCTGCCTGTTTCCGGATGATATTCTGGCCAATGGCCGTAAGATGATTGCTCAGCACCTGGATATCGAGACACCCGCAAGTGGTTGAGTTCAAAGCCAGTAATCCGCAATTTGAGACGATGCTGCGCACAAGCTTTGCCAAACAGGGAGTCATGGCCCACATCGGTGCCCAGATGGGGGCCGTCAGCCCCGGTTATTGTGAAATCAAGCTGCCTTACAGCGATGATGTCTCTCAGCAGCATGGCTTTTTTCATGGTGGTATTGTTGGCACCATCGCCGATTCCGCTGGCGGCTATGCCGCCTTTAGTCTGATGGGTGAGGGCGAGGGGATTTTAACCGTCGAATACAAGCTCAACCTGATGGCCCCCGCCGATGGCGACATGCTGATTGCCAGGGGCGAGGTTGTGCGGCCGGGGCGTAGTTTGAGTGTCTGCCGTGCCGATGTTGTCGTCGTCAAAGACGGCGTCGAAACAGCCTGTGCCGTGATGCAGCAAACCCTGATGCGGATCGTCGGTCGAACGGATGTTTCAGGGTAAAGTCTCAAGTTGACGTTTACGTAAACGTCAACTATCGTTCTTGACACATTTATGTTGAATCAAAATTATAGAAAATGGGCGTAACGCAATGATTCCAAACGAATTACCATCACTTGATTTTGACCTTGGCGAAACCGTCGATATGCTGCGCGCTTCGGTTTTGAGCTTCTCATCCGATGAAATTGCGCCCCGCGCCGCCGCTATTGACGAAACCAACAATTTTCCTGCTGATTTGTGGAAAAAGCTTGGTGACCTGGGGGTGCTCGGCATTACCGCCGATGAAGACTATGGCGGCGCCGGCATGGGCTATCTTGAACATGTGGTGGCAATGGAGGAAATCAGCCGCGCTTCGGCCTCAGTGGGTTTGAGTTACGGGGCTCATTCCAATCTGTGCGTCAACCAGATCAGCCGCAACGGCAACGCAGAGCAGAAACAAAAATACCTGCCAAAACTGATTTCCGGCGATCACGTCGGGGCTTTGGCAATGAGCGAACCGGGAGCTGGCTCCGATGTGGTGTCAATGAAACTGAAGGCCGAAAAGAAGGGCGACCGGTACGTCCTCAATGGCAATAAGATGTGGATCACCAATGGCCCTGACGCTGACACACTGGTGGTTTACGCCAAAACCGACCCGCAAGCAGATAGCAGGGGCATCACCGCCTTTATCATTGAAAAGGGCTTCAAGGGTTTTTCGACGGCGCAAAAGCTCGACAAGCTGGGTATGCGTGGCTCCAACACCTGTGAACTGGTGTTTGAAGATTGCGAAGTGCCGGAAGAAAATGTCATGGGCGGCATCGGCAGGGGTGTCAACGTGTTGATGAGCGGCCTTGATTACGAGCGCGCCGTCCTCGCCGCCGGTCCCCTTGGCATCATGCAGTCCTGCATGGACGTGGTCGTGCCCTACATTCACGAACGCCAGCAATTCGGCCAGCCCATTGGCTCATTCCAGCTTATGGAAGGCAAGCTGGCCGATATGTACACAACCATGAACGCTTCCAAAGCCTACGTCTATGCCGTCGCTCGCGCCTGTGATCGGGGCCAGACAACCCGCAAGGACGCCGCCGGGGCGATCCTTTACGCATCAGAAAAGGCTACCTGGATGGCGTTGGAAGCCATTCAATGCCTGGGCGGCACCGGTTATATTAACGAAGCACCGACCGGACGCTTGCTGCGCGATGCCAAGCTTTACGAAATCGGGGCCGGAACGTCGGAAATCCGCCGCTGGCTGATCGGCCGCGAGTTGTTTGATGAAACGCGGTAACAAAAAGTACCAAAAAACTTGACACAACAATAGTTCATACTATAATAAAGGATAGTATTCATAGTTGTGTGAAAGTGAGATTTTAAAATGAATCAAGCAGCAAAGCTTAATCAACGTCGAGCGATGGAGGAGGTGGTTACCTCACTGGAATCGAAGTCATCCAAGATGCGGGCCTTGAATGAGGAAGGTTATTCACGTTCCGAGATAGCTAAATTTCTTGATGTCCGCTACCAGTTTGTCCGTAACGTTCTTGTCCGTGAAGAAGAAAAAAAGGAGCGTGACCCCATCTCCGATCAGGTGAGCGTTCCGGTTGGACCCGGTGGTCGCATTGTCGTTCCAGCGCCATACCGCAAGGCCATGGGTATCGTTGAAGGCGAACAGGTGATGCTGCGGCTGGTCGGTGACGAGGTCCACATCGGCAGCCGGGCGGCGGAAATCAGGCGGGCCCAGGATTTGGTGGCCAAGCATGTTTCTGCCGACCTCTCTTTGGTTGATGAGTTGATTGAAGAACGGCGACACGAAGCGGACAGGGAAGACTGACATGGCGAAAGTCGTCCTTGATGCTTCGGCCATTCTGGCGTTGCTGCACCGGGAAACCGGGGCCGACATTGTCGCCGAAAATTTGGCCGGGGCAATTATCTCGGCAGTCAATGTGGCCGAAGCCGGTAGCCGTCTTATCGACAATGGGATGTCCGACACCGATGTCCGCTCGGTGTTGGCCGCACTTGCCCTGGACGTTGCCGTTTTCGATGCCGAAATGGCTTTTCAGTCAGCAAGTCTCAGGACTGGGACGAGAGACAAGGGTTTGTCTTTGGGGGATCGGGCGTGTTTGGCCCTGGCAGTAACAGAAAATCTGCCAACACTTACGGCTGACAGGGTTTGGGCCGAACTGGATGTGGGGGTCGAGGTGCGGCTCATTCGTTCATGAAACGCGGTAAATGGTTGCTTTTGATCGGTTTTGGCGCTCTCGCCGTCTCGCCATTTTTTTTGTGGGAACGGGCCCGTGAACCAGCCCCGGATTTTTCCTATTACCTTGAGGCTCCGTCAGCCATGCGTCTGGTTGAAGTGATGAGTGGCCGCCTTGACCTTGAGCGCCGCGATGTGGTCAAAAAGGCTCTTGATGCCGCCGGGATCAGCTATCGGGAGGAGCACGTCTCAAACAGGATTTTTAACGGCGTCAATGTCATCGTTGAATTGGGTGAAGGCTCGGAAACGCTGGTTTTTCTCGCTCATACGGACAGGGTTGCCGAAGCGCCGGGCGCAAATGACAACGCATCCTGCGTGGCCGCCGGTATCGACGCCCTGAAAATCTTAACCAAAGAACAGGCAACAAAAGGTAAGCGTCTGCGCTTCATCTTCAGCGATGGCGAGGAAAAAGGCCTGCAAGGGGCCGCCCATCACGCAAACAACAATGATTTAAGCACCGTTTACGGTGTCGCCAGTTTCGAGCTTTGCGGTGTCGGTGACGCCTTCGGTATCTGGGATGTGGTTGGACCGGCCCTGAATTCACCGATTGTCGCGGTTTTGCAAAAGGCTGGCCAGAATCTGAATATTTATAACGCCACCCATGGTGCGGTACCGCGTTTTGGCAGTGATCATCTGGCTTTTTCAAAAAAAGGACTGGCCGCCGTCGGGGTTACAATGTTGCCCCGGGATGATGAAGAAAAACTGCGTTCTTACGTCGATGATCCAAATAACCCGAAGTGGTTGCTGAATTTCGTTCGTCCGACCATCTTTCGGACGTATCATACTTCCGGTGATGGACCAGAAACCATCCAGCCCGTGGCTCTCGATATGACAACCCGGCTGATGGTGGAAACGGTGCGGGTTGCGGACCAGGCAAAATAGGCGAAACAGGTATGGAAACAGAGACAAAATTATCCGGCAAGGCAATTGTTGCAGAAGCCGTTTCGTCACAGCGTGGAACCGATTATCCGGAACCTTTTGCCGTCAACATTGTTGAACGCTCCAAAAGAGCTCTGGGTGACGCATTCGGCTTAACCAATTTCGGGGTCAATCTGGTGCATCTTCCAGCCGGAGAAATATCATCGCAACGACACTGGCACAGCAAGCAGGATGAACTGGTTTATGTGCTGGCCGGCGAACTGACACTGATAACCGACGAAGGGGAGCAGACCATCGGTCCGGGGATGACTGCCGGTTTTGCCGCCGCAGTGGAAAATGGCCACCAGCTCGTCAATCGCTCTGAGGTTGAGGCGGTCTATCTGGAGGTCAGCGACCGTAGCCAAAATGATATCTGCGAGTACCCGGACATCGATATGCGGTGTGTCAGTCAGGACAACGAAGACATTTTCATCCACAAGGATGGAACTCCTTATTAACAATTGCTTATAGTGAAGGCTTGAGAAAATGAATGAAGACCCTATCGTCATTGTCGGCGCAGCGCGCACTCCCATGGGCGGTTTCCAGGGGGACCTTTCGGAGGTCGATGCCCCGGCCCTTGGGGCCGCCGCCATTACCGCTGCATTGAAAGGTTCAGGCGTCTCCCCCGAGGCCGTCGATGAGGTGCTGATGGGCGTGGTTTTACCCGCCGGAATGCGTCAGGCACCGGCCCGTCAGGCGTCGTTCGGGGCTGGCATTCCTGCTGCCGCTGGCTGCACAACGGTCAACAAAATGTGCGGATCGGGGATGAAGGCGGCCATGCAGGGCCATGATGCCTTGCTTGCCGGGTCAAGCAATATTGTCGTGGCCGGTGGCATGGAAAGCATGTCCAACACCCCTTACATCATGACCAAGGCGCGTGGCGGGTATCGTATGGGCCACGGCCAGGTTTACGACCACATGTTTATCGACGGTCTTGAAGATGCCTACGACAAGGGCAAACTGATGGGTAATTATGCTGAAGATACGGCAACCCAATATCAGTTCACCCGTGAACAACAGGACGCCTTTGCCATTGAATCCCTGACCCGGGCCAAAAAGGCGATTGAGGACGGCACCTTTGACGGTGAAGTCGTGCCGGTGACGTTTTCGACCCGCAAGGGCGATGTGACTGTTGACAAGGATGAGCAGCCCTTGAAGGCAAATCTCGAAAAAATACCGCTTCTGAAACCTGCTTTCGTCAAGGACGGCACCGTCACGCCAGCCAATTCCAGCTCAATCTCCGATGGTGGGGCGGCGCTGGTGATGATGCGCCGCAGCCAGGCCGAAAAGCAGGGCCTGAAGCCTTTGGCGGTCATTCACGCCCATTCGACACATGCCCAGGCCCCGGAATGGTTCACGACTGCCCCCATTGACGCGATCAGGAAAGTCCTGGAGCGGGCAAATTGGGACAAGGATGATGTTGATTTGTTTGAAATCAACGAAGCCTTCGCCGTCGTCACCATGGCGGCCATGCGTGATCTGGACATCGCTCACGACAAGGTCAACGTTCACGGTGGCGCCTGTGCGCTTGGCCATCCGGTCGGCGCATCGGGGGCGCGGATCATTGTCACCTTGATGGCGGCGTTGGAAAAATACGATATGAAAAAGGGCGTCGCCTCGCTTTGCATCGGTGGTGGTGAAGCCACCGCCATGGCCATTGAACGGGTAAATTAAGGAAACACCATGCCAACAATGCTGATTACAGGGGCCAACAGGGGGCTGGGCCTGGAATACACCAGACAGTACATTAATGATGGTTGGCGGGTGATCGCCACCTGCCGTGATCCGGGCGCGGCCACGGAACTTGCGGCTATTGATGGTGATATTGAAATCCATGCACTTGATGTCACCGATCATGGGCAAATTCAGGCCCTGGCCAAAACCCTGCGCAAGGAAACCATTGATCTGTTGTTGAATAACGCCGGTATTTATGGCCCCCGTCCTTCCAAGCTGGGTGGTATCGACTACAATGCGTGGGAAGACGTTATGCGGATAAATGTTATGTCGCCGCTTAAGGTCTGTGAAAGTTTCCGCAGTCACGTTGCCGACAGTGATTTAAAAAAAATTGCCATCATGTCCTCTAAGATGGGTTCCATGGGCGATAACGATTCAGGTGCCAGTTACATATATCGTTCATCGAAAGCGGCGCTCAATGCGGCCATGAAAAGTCTCGCCGTTGATTTAGCGCCGCGTGGTATTTCCGTGGTTATCTTGCATCCAGGTTGGGTCAGGACTGATATGGGCGGCCCCAGTGGCCTGATCGATGCCCCTGAAAGTGTCAGTGGCTTGCGTCGGGTGATCGAGGGTCTGTCCCTGGAAACAACCGGTCGTTTCTATAATTACGACGGTTCGGAAATTCCCTGGTGAGCAGATGATTCTCAACGAAGAACAAACCCTTATTCGTGATACGGCCCGCGCTTTTGCCAAGGACCGTCTGCTCCCCAATGACGCCGCGTGGGACCGGGAAAAGAAAAACCCGCGCGCCGTGTTTTCAGAAATGGGCGAACTCGGGCGGCTCGGCATTCTGGCGCCCGG
>JACNJU010000075.1 GCA_014382375.1 Rhodospirillaceae bacterium | reverse complement strand
CGGCGCCGGTGGCGACGAGCGGGGAGGGGATTGACTACCCGCCCCACAGGTGGCAGCCGGGGGCATCGAACGACGTCTTCAATTCCACAACGGAGAAGGAAACGGCGCCGCCGCGCGGGAACGCCGCCGAGATCATGCGGGTCAGGGCGACCGTCCAGGCGTAGTGCTCCATATTTTTGGAGTTGATGAAAATTTCAAACGGTCGGGTCCGGCCGCTGTCATCAAGAATATCGCTCATGGTGATGTAGATGGCGTGATCGCTTTCGGGCCAGCGCACCTTGTAGGTCGCACCATTGAGCTGTTCGGGCCGGTCCAGCGGCTGATAAAGATGGGTCACCGGTCCGGCGTCGCCCTGATCGATCGGCGTTGTGTTCTTCGAGGGTTGCTCAAGCGGCAGCTCCGGCTCATCCTTGTTTTCGGCTTTCACTTCCAGTACGGAGCCGGTCACATCGTTGGGGCGGTAGGTGGTACAGCCCTTACAACCCAGATCGAAGGCCTGCATGTAGATATCCTTGAAATCATCAAAGGAGATGCTTTCCGGGCAATTGATGGTCTTTGAGATGGAACTGTCGACGAATTCCTGAACCGCCGCCTGCATCACCAGATGGTCGTTGGGGCTTAAGGATTGTGCATCGACAAAAGCGTCGGGCAAGACTGCCGTGTCACCGTAGGTGCGTTTGAACAGCCGGTAGGCGTAGTCGGAGACTTCTTCCTCGCGGCGGCTGCCGTCTTCCATCAGGATATGGCGGTTGTATTTAAAACTGAAAACCGGCTCAAGCCCTGATGAGACATTGTCGGCGAATAGCGAGATCGTGCCGGTCGGCGCGATCGATGTGAGCAGGGCGTTGCGAACCCCGTGCTCACTGATGGCGGTGCGAACGTCCTCATCAAGCGCCATAATGGCTTCAGAACCGAGATATTTTTCCTTGTCGTACAAGGGGAAGGCACCCTTTTCGGCGGCCAGAGCGGCTGACGCCAGATAGGCGGCGCGCTGGATCGCTTTCATCCAGGCCCTTGTCAGTTTAACCGCTTCGGTCGCCCCGTAACGGGCCCCACACATAATCAGGGCGTCACCGAGACCCGTAATGCCAAGGCCAATGCGGCGTTTGGCTTTCGCCTCGTGGTCTTGTTCGGGCAGCGGAAAGCGCGAAATATCAATGACGTTATCCATCATCCTGACCGCTGTTGCAACCAGGCTTGAGAGCGCCTCCTCTTCAATGTGGGCGGCTTCGGTGAATGGTTCGGATACCAGACGGGCCAGATTGACCGAACCCAGCAGACACGCCCCGTACGGCGGCAACGGCTGTTCGCCGCATGGATTTGTGGCGTGAATGGTTTCGCAATAATTCAGCGGGTTCAGGCGGTTGATACGGTCGATGAAAATAACACCCGGTTCGGCGAAAGCGTAGGTGGCGCGCATGATCTTGTCCCACAGCTCGCGGGCCGGAAGGCTTTTATAGGTGACGCCGTTAAAGGTCAGCTCCCACGGCGCGTCTTCCTTGACGGCGCGCATCAGATCGTCGCTGACCAGCACCGACAGATTGAACATGCGCAGCCGCGCCGCTTCCTGTTTGGCCTCGATAAAGGCCTCGATATCGGGATGATCACAGGCCATCACCGCCATCATTGCGCCGCGCCGGGAACCGGCGCTCATGATGGTCCGGCACATGGCGTCCCAGACATCCATAAAGGTCAGTGGACCCGAAGCGTCAGCCCCGACCCCGTCAACCGGCGCGCCCTTGGGCCGCAGGGTCGAAAAATCATAACCGATGCCGCCACCCTGCTGCATGGTCAGGGCGGCTTCTTTCAGGGCCTCAAAAATACCGGCCATGTCATCGGGCACAGCGCCCATGACGAAGCAGTTGAACAGGGTCACATTGCGCTCCGCCCCGGCCCCCGAAACAATGCGCCCGGCGGGTAGAAACTTGAAATCGTCCATGGCTTCATAGAAACGCTGGCTCCACAGCCCGTGGTCGGCCTCCGGTGCTGCCAAAGCGCCGGCCAGCCGTTTCCAAGTGTCGGCGATGGTTTTGTCCACAGGCTGGCCGTCCGCTTTCTTCAAACGGTACTTCATGTCCCAAATGCGTTGCGAGATGGAGGCGACCTGAACCATGCCTGTTTTTATCCTTAAAGGTGTGGAATTTAGCTCTATAAACTAAGCCTTCAGGCCAAAACCGTCAAGTTTTGTTCCTGTTCTGTTTCTCCTCAGCTTTTCCCCAGACTTAAACATCGGCAAACCCAAGGGCTGCAAGGGACGATCGAGGTTATACACAATATCCACAAGGATGGCTGTCCACAGCTCTTCAGGAGCGGGCCTGGGCAGCCTCGGCAAGGAGCCGGTTGGTTGTTCCTTCAATGGCGTTTTCCAGTTCCGCCATGAAGGTTTTACGGTCCAGCCCCTGGGCCAGGGGGGGCAGGAATTCGATAATGATCGTGCCCGGCTTCTTGGCGAACGAGCGCCGCCCCCAGAACAGGCCGGAATTCAGGGCGACAGGAACGACGGGCACCTCTGTCTGCTTGTAAATGGCGGCGACACCAGGGTGATAAGGCAGTTTCTCGCCGGGATGGCTGCGGGTGCCTTCAGGGAAGATCACCAGCGGGCGACCGCTATCGACCACCGCGCGGCTATCGCGAACCATCTGTTTCAACGTCGAAGCGCCGCCGTCCCGGTCGATGGCGACCATGCCGCCCTTCCTGAGCATCCAGCCGTAAAAGGGGATCTGCAGTAATTGTTTCTTCAAAACATAGGAAGGATCATCGAGCAGCATGAAGAATATTCCGGTATCCCAGGCCGACTGATGCTTGGAAACAACCAGGGCCGGACCTTTCGGAATATTCTCGCGCCCGCGCACTTCAATGCGCAGGCCGACAACGGCTTTCAGGATCGCCATGGTCAGCACCATCCAGTAGCGAAAACCATGACTGACAATAGTCCGCGGCAGCGGCAGACTGAGCACCATGATGATGCAAAACAGGCCGGAAATACCGAAAAACAGGATATTGAAAATGACAGAGCGGATAAAAATCATCAACCTGTGGCCTTCCCTGCTCCCAGTTTTTCCCAGGCCTGACGAATCCAGGCAAACATGAACTTGTTATATTCGCGGGCAATCAGCCCCATCGTCCCGGGCCACGCCCACCAGCGTTCGACCTTGACGTGTTCGGGGAAAACCGGATGGGCGATAATGTCGATATCGGGCATGGCGTGATGAAATTCAAGCAGACTGCGCGGCATGTGATAGGAAGCGGTAACAAGCCGCATGGATTTGTATCCCCCAGTCTTGATCCAAAGCGCCGTTTCAGACGCGTTGCCCGTTGTATTTACCGCCGTGCCAATGCCGATGCGGGCTTCAAGTTCCTGCGGATTATGCTGGAATATCGTAAACAGGGTCTTCACATCAACACCCTGATAAACCCCCGAAATAAACAACCGATCTGCCATATTCTGTTGAAGTAGGTTCAACCCTTCATCAAGACGCCCGCTACCACCGGTGAGCACGACGATGGCATCGCTGCGACGCTCCGGCTCTTCAACGGCAAGGGGGATCGAATCGGCAAAACGAACCATCCCGGCCAGCCACAGCAGGGCCAGTCCGACAACAAGTTCGACCAACCGCCTGATCAGGCGTCCGCCGCGTCGTTGTAACTGAAATCCAGCCATATTCCTGCCCCGTCCCCATTGCCTTAAACTATAACATTCTGGCAAGTGTTCTCATCACTGTCAGCCGCGCCGATATCATGGCGATCAGGGCGACAACCACGGGCAAACAAGCCAAGACCGCCCAATGACCAAGCCCAAGTGAAAATTCAGGCAGCAATCCCGATTGCAGGGACCGGGCCAGGGTGCCGATCCCCCAAATTGTCGGCAATGCCAGCAACAATCCGAAAATACCACCCCGCAAACCCAGCATCAAGGCGCGGCTGGCAAACTGGCGGGCAATATATGAATCCTGGGCACCGATCAGATGCAGCACTTCTATGGCCTCGTGGTGAATGGCAAGGCCGGTGCGGGTGGCGAAAATGACCGTCGCGGTGGTCGCCATGGCGATGAACACGAGCACCGCCAGGGCTAGCGCCTTGACCGTTTGTATCAGGTTGATCAGGTGTTCGAGCCAGACCCCGTGATCGTCAACCACCGCCCCCGGCGCGACCACCTTCAGACGACGCTCAAGGGCAGCAATATTAATATCCGCGTCGGCATCCAGAGTTACATCAACCAGTCTTGGCAAGGGCAAGTCAGCGTCCAGCGCTTCACTTCCCAGCCATGGCTCAAGCAAGGCCATCAGCTTACCCTGGTCGAGGAATTTGGCGCTGCCGATCCCGGGGGTCGAATTCAGCACCTTCAGGACGGCCTCGATCTGTTTGTCGTCGTCCGCACCGCTAGGCGCCATCTGGACAGTCAGCGAACCGCTCATGCCGCGATCCCAGCGGGTGGCGATGTCATCAAGGGCCAGCAAACCGGCGAACGCCAGCACCGAGAGATAGACCATGAAGGCGATCAGCCAGGGTAGAAACCGGCCAAGCGAATCGCGCTCCAACTGAAGATCTGTACGGCGGGTAAACACCTAAGCAGCCTCACCGGGATGGATGTCAAGACGCCCCTCATCGAGCCTCAGGACGGAATGCCCCAGACGCTTGACCAGGGTTTCGTTATGCGTGGCAATGACCACTGTTGTGCCTAGCTTGTTAAGTTCCTCGAACAAATGCATCAGTCGCATCGCCATCTGATCATCAACGTTGCCGGTCGGTTCATCGGCGAGTAACAGTTTGGGGCGGGCAATGACCGCCCGGGCGATAGCCAGACGTTGCTGCTGTCCACCCGACAAGGTCGGCGGCCGGGCAGTCATATGATCGCGCAATCCAACCCAACTTAGTAATTCTTCCACGTTATGTTGAATTTCCGAGTTCCGGGTACCTGCGACCCTGAGCGGCAGGGCTACATTATCAAACGCCGAAAGGTGTCGCATCAGGCGGAATTCCTGGAATACAACCCCGACCCGCCTGCGCAGGGCCGGCAATTCGTGCCTTGACGTCGTTGCAATATCGCGACCGAACAGGGTGATCAGTCCGCGCGATGGTTTAAGCGCCATATACATAAGCTTCAGGAGCGACGATTTACCGGCGCCACTGGCGCCAACCAAAAAATGGAAAGAGCCCGGAGCCAGAGAAAACGAGATATCCTGAAGCACTTCGGGGCCAAGACCATATCTGAGACCTACATTTTCAAAGCGAATCACGCCGTCGTTCCTGGCCTGGTCATTTAGATTCTGAAATTCGGCGTCACAATGACACGCAGACGGCGTCCCGTCCAGAGCAGCGAAGCTGACAAAAAATACGACGATAGATAAAGTTAATCACCCTTCCACATCTTGACGTTGGACTCCTCCAATGCCTATAAACGACAGTACTTAAACACATATTGGCGCTCATGATTATCAGTTGCCCTAACTGCTCGACGACCTATAACGTCGATAACGCAACCCTGGGAAGCCAGGGCAAGTCGGTGCGGTGCTCCCATTGTGAGCACCAGTGGCACCAGCTACCTGTGCAACAGACACCAGCCAGACGCGCACCGGGTTACGCGGCCCAGGCCCAACCGGGCCAGATGATCGATCCGGCAATGTTACAAGCGCAAATCCAGGCGCAGATGCAAACCATGATGGCGATGGGCCAAATAGCGCAACCCCAACAGATGCAGCCGATGCCACAGCCCGTTGCAGCGCCTCCGCCTCCGCCTCCGCCACCTCCTCCTCCGCCACCACCACCGCCGGAACCGGAGCCCGAACCAGAGCCGGAACCAGAGCCCGAACCAGAGCCCGAACCAGAGCCGGAACCGGAACCAGAGCCGGAAGAAGAACCCCTGTCACAGGAAGAGCTCGACGACATGTTCGGCGAGGATTCCGATCCTGAGCCCTTTGGCTCAATGATGGACGGTGTCGACGACGACGAAGACGGAATGGAGGGAATCAACAGCCTCGACGACCTCGAAGACCCCGAACCGATTCCCGAATCGTTGATGAGTTACGAAAGCGACGATGATGATGAAGACGAAGATGATGAGGAGGACGATGAGGGTGGCGGCCTGCCAATTGGCCTTATCCTTGGTGTCTTCTTCCTGTTCCTGATTGTTGGCACGCTGGCCGGTGGTTTCTTCGCCCGTGACATGGTTCAGGAAATGGTCCCCCAGACGAAGCCGCTATATGAGATGATCGGCCTGGGCGAACCGCTGGGAACCGGCCTCGACATTCAGGATGTCAGATCACAACGTGGAACCGAAGGCGAGGTTGACGTGCTGATCATCACCGGCACGGTCGCTAACATCACCGACACGCCAAAAGATGTTCCGCTGATCCGTATTTCGCTTTTCAATGGCGACAATGAAGAAGTGCAGTTTCTGAACCTGGAACCGGAACATGGGCAAATCCCGGCTGGTGAGAAAATTGAATTCAAGGGCTCGATCATGGACCCGGCAGCAACAGCGCGGCGCATGGAAGTCACCTTCACCGAACCTGAAATGAAGCCCGAGGGCTAAGAAGCGCACTAATCCGGATTGTTTGAAAGCCAGGCCGGGAAAGCTTCGAGATTGATCAGATCATCAACCTCCAGACGTCGGCGGATCACCGAAAATTCCTTCTCACGAACCAGCACTTCAGGCACCATGGCCCGTGTGTTGTAGCTTGACGCCATCGCCGCCCCGTAGGCCCCGGCTGTACGGATAACCAGCAAATCACCGGCGGCAAGGGCCGGTAATTTCCGGTCGATACAGAATGTATCGCCGGTTTCGCAAATCGGCCCCACCACATCGTAGGCCAACAAGGGTGCTTTGTTATCGGCCTCAATGGCTGGGACAATTTCATGAAAGGCATCATAAAGCGATGGCCTGGTCAGATCGTTCATGGCCGCATCAACAATGGCAAAGTTGCGGGTCGCGCCCTCTTTGATATAAATCACCCGGGTCACCAGCACCCCGGCGTTACCGGCGATAACGCGGCCCGGCTCGAACAGGAGCTGGCCGTCAAAGTCAGCAAAAACCTCGCGTACGATTTCCCCGTATTCGGCAGGTCCCGGCAGCAGCCCCGCAGAATCCCCGTAGGAAATACCAAGCCCGCCACCCAGATCAAGACGCTCGACGTTCAGGCCATCGGCCCGCAACATGGCGACAATATCGCGGACCCGCAAATAGGCATCCCTGAACGGCGCCGTATCCGTAAGCTGGGAACCGATGTGAACGGCCAGCCCGACCGGGCGAATTCCGGCCATTGTCGTGGCTTTCCTGTAAACTTCATGAACGCCGGTCCACTCAATACCAAACTTGTTTTCGGCCTTGCCCGTCGAAATTTTTGCGTGGGTACGGGCATCAATATCCGGATTAACGCGAAACGCCACAGCCGCCTCAAGGCCAAGAGACCGGGCAATGGTACTTAAGGCTTCAAGTTCGGGTTCGGATTCTACATTGATTTGCATAATCCCGGCCTTCAGGGCATCGGTCAGTTCGCGCACGGTTTTACCGACGCCGGAAAAGACGATCTTGTCAGCAGGAATTCCCGCCGCCAGGGCACGCTTCAACTCGCCACCCGAAACCACATCGGCACCGGCACCCAAACGAGCCAGGGTGCGAACCACGGCAATGTTCGAGTTGGCCTTGACCGAATAGCAAACCATCGTATCCATGCCATCAAAAGCCCCGGCGAAAACTTTGTAGTGGCGCTCAAGGGTGGCGGTTGAATAGGCATAGAACGGCGTCCCGACCTCTTCAGCGATCGCTTCCAAGGAAACGCCCTCGGCCAAAAGCACGCCATCACGGTATTGAAAATGATCCATTCTACGGGGCCGGGTAACTGCGCGGATATTCTGAATCATCCGGGCGGTCCGGCGACCCCTTGCGGCCACAAGCTGCCAATGGTGAGGCAATGGCAATGATCAGAGCCAAAACGAGCAGGTGCTGAAACAGCTTCATTGACTTAAATGTCATGTCAAAAACCTCTTCCTGGCAGCGGTGCAGGCGGCTCTTACATTAGCCGGGGCTGTGCCGCCTTCACTGGTCCGGCTGGCGACTGAATTTTCAACACCAAGGACGGCAAAAACAGCATCCGTAATAGCAGCTTCAACGGACTGCATGTCGGCCAGTTTCAAGTCTTCAAGGCCGCAGTCTTTGTCTTCTGCCATTTTTACCAGTTGTCCGGTAATGTGGTGGGCCTGACGAAACGGAATCCCTGCCACCCTGACCAGCCAATCGGCAAGATCGGTCGCGGTGGTAAAACCCTTGCCCGCATCGTCCTTCAGACGCCGGGTATCAAATTCAGCATCGTTCAACATACCTGCCATGGCGGCAACGCAAAGCTCCAGAGTGTCAGTGGCGTCAAACACCGGCTCCTTGTCTTCCTGCATATCCTTGCCGTAAGCCAGCGGAAGTCCCTTAAGGACAATAAGCAGCGTGTTTAAAGATCCGATCACCCGTCCGGCCTTGCCCCGAACCAGTTCGGCGGCATCGGGATTGCGCTTTTGTGGCATGATGGAACTGCCCGAAGAAAATTGATCGGATATTTTAACGAAGCCAAATTGCGGCGCGCTCCACAGCACGATCTCCTCAGCCAGGCGTGACAGGTGGACGGCCAAAAGCGAACCTGCGGCCAAAAACTCGACGGCAAAATCCCGGTCGGAAACAGCGTCCAGTGAATTGGCCGCAGGACGCGCGAAGCCAAGTGCTTTGGCCGTCATTTGCCGGTCAACAGGAAACGATGTTCCAGCCAGGGCTGCCGCCCCCAATGGGCATTCGTTAAGACGCTTGCGGCAATCGGCAAAGCGGCCCCGGTCACGGCCCAACATTTCAACGTAAGCCAGCATGTGATGGCCCAGCGTCACCGGCTGTGCCGCCTGCAAGTGCGTGAACCCGGGCATCACCGTGCCCGCGTGCGCCTCGGCGATGTCGATCAGAATGCCCTGAAAAGCCTTTAGCCCCGCATCAATCCCGTCGATGGCGTCGCGTACCCAAAGTCTGAAGTCCGTCGCCACCTGATCATTGCGCGAGCGCGCCGTATGAAGACGGCCCGCCGCCTCGCCAATGATTTCAGAAAGCCGGTTTTCGATATTCATATGAATATCTTCAAGGGCGGCGTTGAAAACAAACGTCCCCGCTTCAATTTCCCCGACAATAGCGGTTAGGCCTTCTGCAATGTCCTGGCCATCGACCGGGCTTAAAATCCCCTGGGCAACCAGCATATCGGCATGGGCGCGAGAACCTGCAATGTCGTGCAGGAAAAGCCGCTTGTCGAAATCGATAGAGGCATTGATCGCTTCCATCATGGAAGACGGGCCCGCATCAAAGCGTCCGCCCCAGATCGTGCTGGAGCCGACTCCCGGCTGTTCGTTCGCTGCTTGTGGGTTCGAAGGCTTCTTTGTCACCACTGGACCTCACACCAAAAATACTCTAAATCAAAACCGACCATGAACTTATACCCTCGCAGCCAAAACAAAGCGCCAAAAAGCTCCTTCTCAAGGTTGCAGATAACATTTGCACTGGCATTGTTGGTGATTGTCTCCATATCGCCGCGTCATGCAAGTGCTGAGGCAGATAAATGCAGCAATCCCGGTCCCGGTTTAGCAAATTTCTGGCCCGAAGTTCCACCCCGTCCGTCCCCAGTATACCCCTTTTTTGATTCCCAGGACGCTGAATTGACCATTTCGGATTTCAAGGGACAGGGCGTGGTTTTGAATTTCTGGGCCACCTGGTGCGTGCCCTGCATCAAGGAAATGCCCGCCCTTGTGCATCTCAAGGAGCTTCTGTCGGAAGACAACATCACCGTGCTGGCGCTGTCCGAAGATCGCGGCGGGACCAAAAAAGTGATCCCTTTTTTTAAGAAACTTGGTATCGAAGGCCTGGACGTGCTGATTGATAAACGCGGCAAGGTCGCCCGTAAATCGGGGGTTCGCGGCCTACCAGTCACCATTCTTATCGACGCCGAAGG
The DNA here is from genome assembly GCA_014382375.1 of Rhodospirillaceae bacterium. Classification (GTDB taxonomy): domain Bacteria; phylum Pseudomonadota; class Alphaproteobacteria; order Rhodospirillales; family JABHCV01; genus JACNJU01. The sequence continues at coordinate 5,008 of JACNJU010000075.1, read as the reverse complement.
GCTTGAGCGGGGTCGCGTTACCGGCATCGCCCAGTGGGATAACCCGGATGTTGTCGATTTTGTCCGCCGTTGCATTGGTCCCAAAAATACCCTCTGACATGACCGGAATAAGTAAAACTCCTTTCCAGATAAGGCTTATTAACGTTAAAAGGAAGCCTACGGGGGGAATAGAGCTAGATGAACAAGAGCAAAAGCTCCGCCAAAGGAGCCGGAAGAATATCCAATAACAAGACCCGCAAATCCAGGCAGGGCAGAGCGGAAACGCCCCTTGGGTTGCCTGATGCCGTTCTGGAAAACCCGGAACTTCTGCGTCAGATCATCGACTGCCTGCCAATCGGGTTCGCCCTTTTCGATCCGCAAGACCGCCTGATCGCCTATAACGATGAGTTCAGACGTCTTTCCAGCCTTAGCAAGAAGATTCTCGATAGTAATCTGACATTCGAGGAAATGGTGCGTCAGACCATTATCAAGAAAAAAGTTGTGTACACCGACAAGAATGAACACCAGTGGATCAAAAAACGTCTGGCGGCCCACCGCAATCCGGGCCCCCCTCTTGAAGCCAGTTTTAAAAACAAGGGATATATTTCTATTCGCGAGAGTCGCACCCGTTCAGGCTATACCATCTCCACCTATGAAGATATCAGCGAACTGAAAAACCGGGAAGCGCGGCTGATCGAAAGCACCAGACTTTCCACGGCGGCCCAAGAACGTCTGCAAGACGCCATAGAGAGTATTTCGGAAGGATTTGCTCTTTTTGACGCGCAAAGCCGTCTTGTTCTTTGCAACAGCCATTATGTAAACCAGATCGTCGGAATCTCGAAATGCGCCAAACCTGGCGTTACCCGCCGCGCCTTAACGAGGGCCGTCGCTGATCACAAATTCAAGGGGCTGTCAAAGAAGCTAAAGAACGATTGGATCAAGGCGCGTATCGCACACAACAATGTACCAGGGGTCTTGCATGAAACGTGTTTCCCGGATGGACGCTGGTTTTCCTCTCAGGACTTCCTGACCAACGATGGCGGGCGCGTTTGTTTGTATGCCGATATAACAGAGCAGAAAGAGACTGAACTGGCTCTCCGGAAAAGCGAGCAACGCTTTCTACAGGCTATTGAAAGCATGCCTGATGGTTTTGTTATTTATGATCAGAATGATCGTCTGGTTCTTTGCAACAGTCGCTACAAGAAGCACGCCAAAAAGGCCCTTCCCTATTTTGTTCCCGGTCAAACTTATAAAAATATCCTCAATGCGTTTGCAAAATACAATATGTCCAATCTTTCCAGGACAGAGAAAAATTTGTGGATTCAAAGCCGCCTGAAACGACACAAGAGTCCTGATCCAACACCGGAAGTTCTTTATGAAAATGGACGCTGGATTCGCTACAGCGATTACAAGACCTCCGAAGGTATGTTGGTCAGCCTGTTGACAGATGTAACCGAAATAAAAAATCACGAACAGGCCGTTGTGGACAGTGAAGCACGTCTCGAAGCCACCCATAACCAGCTCCTCGCCGCTATTGAAAGCATGTCAGAAACCTTCGTCATGTTTGACGCGGATGAAAAACTGGTGATGCACAATTCCCTTTACGCTGAAACCTATAAAATGGCACCCAAAGTACTGACACCGGGGATTACCTTAAGTGACAGCATACGCATTCTCGCAAAAAACCGCGCTTATGCAGATTTTGAGGGAGGCCTGGGTGCCTACATCAAAAATCGTCTGAAAAAATTAAGAACGCCTGGCACCCATGAGCAACAACTTTCGGATGGAAGCTGGTGGCTTGTAAAAACAAACCGCACCCCTGAAGGCGGTATCGTCATTGTTCGCGAAAACATTACAGAAATGAAAAATGCCGTCGATGCCATTCAGGCCAGCGAAGCTGCCCTGCGTCAGGTCATGGATAATGTCCTCGATGGCATCATCACCATCTGTGAAGAAGGCATTGTTTCCACATTTAACCCGGCCGCCGAAAAGATATTCGGCTTCAAGGCGAAAGAGGTTATTGGAAAAAATATCAAGATGCTGATGCCGCAACCCTTCAAACGCGAACATGATGGTTATCTGAGCCGCTACAAAAAGACCAAGGCCCCCCGCATCATCGGCATGGGCCGCGAAGTTCAGGGGAAACGCAAGGATGGTTCTGTCTTTCCCATGGAACTGGCCATCAGTGAGCACACGATGAATGGGCTACCGGTCTTTACCGGCGTTATCCGCGACATCACCAAACGCAAAATTGCCCAGGATGCCCTGCGTGAAAGCGAAGAGCGTTACGCGCTGGCCATCAAGGGTGTCAATGAAGGCATTTGGGATTGGGATATTAAATCCAATTATCTTTTCGTTTCAGAGCGTCTTGAGGAACTTGTCGGTGTCGACATGATCAATAAACTGAAATCCAATAATAATATCGTCACAGAAGATTTTATTTTTTCCGAGATACACCCAGACGACAAAGCGACTTACAAAGACAACCTTCGCCGCCATCTGAAGGGCGAAATTCCACTGTTTAATTGTGAATTCAGGGTGACCCGTCTGGACAAGAAAAGACGCTGGATCAGAAATCGTGGTCAGGCGCTGTTTGATTCTTCTGGCCGGGCCTATCGCATGACCGGTTCCATGGACGACATCACCGAACGCAAGCTGGCCGAAGAAGGCCATATTAAAGCCAAGAACATGGCCGAAATTGCCAGCCGCACCAAAACCGAATTCCTGGCCAATGTTTCACACGAACTGCGGACCCCCTTAAACGCGATTATCGGTTTCTCTGACCTGATGAAAGCAGAAATCTTCGGCCCCCTCGGTCATTCAAAATATATTGATTACGCGAACACCATCAGTGATTCAGGGCAACATCTGCTGGCCATCATCAACGATATCCTTGATGTCTCGCGGGTTGAGGTCGGGGAGCTTGAATTCAAACCCGAGAAAGTCACCCTGTTGCCGATTTTTGATTCCAGCTTGCGACTGGTTAAGGAACGGGCCAACCATGGCGGTGTCTTGCTAAAACGCAACATCCAAAAAAACCTGCCCGGTGTAATGGGCGACCCGCGACGCCTGAAACAGGTTTTGCTGAATTTGCTTTCGAACGCGGTCAAATTCACACCCAAAGGCGGTTCAGTAACCCTGAAAGCCTATCAGACGAAAACAGGAACGCTGATCATTTCCGTCACAGATACCGGCATTGGCATGAAGGCCTCCGATATTCCCAAGGTGATGACGCCATTCGTTCAGGTCGACAGCAGGCTATCGCGCAGATACGAGGGTATTGGCCTCGGCTTGCCGCTCAGCGAAACCCTGATCAGGCAGCACGGTGCCACCATAAAAATAAGGAGCAAACCCGCTAAAGGCACAACGGTTTCTTTGTCGTTCCCTGCCGGCACACTGACGGGGCAACCCGGACGCCCTGGGGGGGGAAAATAATGAAGATGTTCCGGTCCGTTGCCGCTTTGGTCATGGCCCTGACATTGAACGGCTTGCTTGGGGCCTGTGCCGCAAAACCTACGGTTTGGCAAAAATCGAATGTTCAGGTCGACGAGCAACGTGCCGCCCTGGCCCAATGCCAGGCCCACGCTACCCGCGAAGCCGACCGGGCCTACCCGCCCACGCAGGCCGCCCCCGTCGGCCCCGGTTGCGGGGGCCAAACGACCTACCAAAAAAACGTGGATCCCTATCAGGTGGAAAAAAGGGGGGGGGATCTTCTCCCCCGCTGCATGAAGCTAAAAGGCTCCCGTCGGTTCCCCGCCACTAACTAGGCAGCGCGCTGGTGATCATCGTTTACCGCATCGGCCTTTGACAACCCGTCAACGCCAGAACCCAAAAACGGGGATGAAGTGAGATGGCGCACAGGATAGTAGCCCTTTTCAATGGCCGAAATGTCGGAACGGCCAAGACCAATATCAGCCAACATACGATCATCAAATGCAGCCAGTTCCCTGGCCGCCTGACGATTTTTGCGGGTCTCTAACCATTTATCCAACCATCCGGCGAACACATCCATAAGACGGACACGCGGAAAGGACTTCTCGATGATCAACGGAATCTCATCGCGTGTGATGCCAATATCGGCAAGCATGTGGTCATTCAAGCCATGCATTTCGCGTGACAGCTTGGCGCGTTTAAACAAGGCGCTAAACGACGGCGCTGCCGTGCGGGGTTTATCATCATTAATGTACTTCATCGGCCTGATCCTATAACCATCATGTTGCTTACGAGAATAAGTCTAGAATAATTCGCAAAAAAAATAAGCGTTATTGCTGCAGTGCAGCATTGCGCTAAACGCATAGCAAATATTGATTTAAAAAGACCCCGTTAACCAAATAGCAACCCGCCCAAGCCATTGTTTCCATGTTATATAATTTGTGATTCGCAAATGGCGCTATCGTTGAGCGCGCATTTTTTTGGACAAAATCTCGTGTTTTCAAGAGAAATACCGGCCATGCCAAGCGACGACAAAACGAACCCGCACTGGGCAATGACGGCAACTGGAAAGTTTCATCGGTTGCTTATCACCGATCCGGAAAAGCTTGGCCTTAACGGGGCCAGCGGTATTTTCGTGCTCTGGCACGGTGGGCTGAAGCCAAAATGGATCTTTGTCGATAAAAGCCGTGATCTTGGTCATGATCTGGACGCTTATCTCGACGATGAAGACGTTATGAGGTACGAGAGTCGTGGCGGTGTTTTCGTGAGCTGGGCGATGATTCGGCCAGAATACCAGGACGGTGTCCTGAAATATCTTCTGGAAACCATGGACACATTGATTGACAACCCCAAGCCACCAGGAAAAGACGTCACGGCGCTTCCTGTCATGGCCCCGGGTGAAGTTGCAAAAGGCTAGAGTTCGTTAGCGCTTTCGACAATTCCGGCAATATCATCGATGATCACCCCAAGATCAAAATCCTTGGGCGTATAGACCCGCGCAATCCCCTTTTCGAGCAGCACCCTGGCGTCACTCTCTGGTATAATGCCGCCAACGATCACCGGCACGTCTTCAAGACCGGCCCGCTTTACCCCCGCC
>JACNJU010000042.1 GCA_014382375.1 Rhodospirillaceae bacterium | reverse complement strand
AGTTCAACAACCCGACCTCTGACAGTGACTTTGGAATGCAGGACGTTTCCAAGCATTATCACCTGGCCAGTTTCCATCAATCTCAGGAAGCTTTCGAAATCACTTTCAACAAGAAGAAGTTCAATTCCCTGTCCAGCGAGCATCAGAATATTCTGCGCTACGCATCTGAAGCCGAGAACTCGAACTTCTATTGGCACAACACCCTTCGTTATGCCGATGACCTGATCAAGCTTAAAGAGAAGCATGGCGTCAACGTCTACCGGACACCGGATTCTGTTATGGCCGATCAGTTGAAGGCATGGGATGTGGTCGTTGACCGGATTTCCGCTGAAGACCCGTACTTCGCCAAGGTTGTTGAATCACAGAAAGTCTACGCCAAGAAAGTGATGGACTACCTGCTTCTGAACCAGCCTGATTATGGACTGGCTTACAAGCATCACTTCGGTTGATTTGAACCGTCGTTTTTTGCGGGTTCATTCCGCAAGATAAACCAGTTATGGAGGGACAGCCGAAAGGCTGTCCCTCTCATATCTGCCAGGGTGAATATGATCTAACATAGGGCCGCCGTATGTTAGATTATGCGCACTAAGGAGACTTAAAACCGTGATATCCCTTATTCATGCTATTGAAAGTTTCAATATCTGGATCGGACGCGCCTTTGGCTGGTGCATTCTGATTTTGACCCTTTCGGTTGCCTATGAAGTGTTTGTCCGATATGTCCTAAACGCCCCTACCGTGTGGGCGTTTGACATGATGGTGCAAATGTACGGTGCCCTGTTCCTGATGGCCGGGCCTTACGCCCTTGCCCAGGACACCCATGTCCGTGCCGACGTCATTTACCGTTTCCTGCAACCGCGTTCGCAGGCCAAGCTGGACTTGCTTTTATTCATCGTCTTCTTTTTCCCCGGCATGCTTGCCCTGTTCTGGTTTGGTTGGGAAATTGCTTCAGATTCATGGCGCTACCATGAGGTTAGCTGGAACAGCCCGGCCCGCATTCAAATTTACTTCTTTAAAACCCTGATCCCCCTGGCCGGTGCTTTGTTTATCGTTCAGGGCGTCGCCGAATGCCTGCGCTGCTATTTGGCCATTAAAACAAACCAATGGCTGCCACGGCTGGAAGATGCCCAGGAAACAGAAGATATTTTAACTCATCAGGCCGCTGGACTTGATCTTGATTAATTTCCCTATTTTAAACTTATCTGCTTAAGACGGAGTATCCGGCAGGATGACAAATCCCGAAGTCGCAATTCTGATGCTGTCCCTGTTCATCGTGATGGTGCTGTTCGGGTTTCCCGTCGCCTTCACGTTGCTGGCCATGGGCGTTGGTTTTGGTTTTTACGCTTATAACGATGCCGGCAGCATTAATACAATCGCAGATGCCTTAAACAACAAGATTTTCTATCTGCTGAACCAGAACACCTATTCGGTGATGGAAAACGACACCCTGGTTGCGATCCCACTGTTCCTGTTCATGGGCTATGTGGTTGAACGCGCCAACATCGTCAACAAATTGTTCTATGCCCTGCAAATGGCCGCCAGAAACCTGCCCGGGTCCATGGCTATTGCGGCCTTGATCACCTGCGCCGTCTTTTCAACAGCCAGCGGCATCGTCGGCGCGGTTGTTACCCTGATGGGACTGCTGGCATTCCCGGCCATGGCCAAGGCCAACTATGACAAGAGCTTCGCATCGGGTGTTATTTGCGCCGGTGGCACGCTGGGCATTCTCATACCGCCCTCGATCATGTTGATCGTCTATGCGGCGATTGCCGAACTTTCGCCGCTCAGGCTCTATGCTGCGGCTGTTTTCCCGGGTTTTCTGCTGGCCGGTTCATACATTGTCTACGTCATTGTCCGTGTCCTGATTAATCCCTCTATTGCGCCCAAGCCGCGCGAAGAGGATATACCGCCACGGCGTGTTGTGTACTGGCAATTACTGACGTCCTTCGTCCCGTTGACGGCCCTGATCATGCTGGTGCTTGGTTCCATTCTGGGTGGTCTTGCAACGCCTGCGGAAGCCGCAGCCATGGGCGCCATGGGCGGCCTCATACTGGCGGGCATGTATCGCTCGTTAAACTGGACGATGCTTAAGGATTCCGTCTACCTGACGGCAAAAGCCACGGCCATGGTGTGTTGGCTGTTTGTCGGTTCATGGACTTTTGCCTCCGTCTTCTCGTATCTGGGCGGCCATGAAATCATTGAGCATTTCATTCTTGGATTCAATCTGGCCCCATGGCAATTCCTTGTCCTTGTCCAGATCATTATCTTCCTTCTTGGCTGGCCCCTGGAATGGTCGGAAATTCTGATCATTTTCGTCCCCATCTTCCTGCCCATGCTCGATACGTTTGGTGTGAATCCGTACTTCTTTGCCATGCTGGTGGCCCTTAACCTGCAAACCTCATTCCTGACCCCACCCATGGCCATGTCGGCCTATTACCTGAAGGGGGTATTAGGGAACGTAATTGAATTGATGGATATTTTCAGGGGCATCATGCCGTATCTGATCATTGTTATTTCGGTCATGGTGCTGATGTACCAGTTTCCCGGAATAGCCCTGTGGTTACCTGATGCCCTGTTTGGTAAATATCTGCCTTAAGAGCGAAGCTAAGGAGTTCTAAAGTCATGTCTTCTGCGACACTTGAAAAAATATTCGGACTGATCGCATCACTGCTGGTTACACTCTTTGTGCTGGGACTGGCCGAGAGCATTTCCTCCGGGGCCGCTGGCTTTTGGGGTGGGCTTCCGTTTTGGGTAATCTGTTTCGGCATTCTGCCACTTGTTTTCTATGATTTCTGGGACTCCTGTCTGCGTAAGAAACCAAATGGTAACGGTAACGGAAACGGCAATAACGTTTAAAGACAAGGCTTCTCTCATATGACATTGACAGAACTTTCCGCCACCCATGCCGCAAGTAAAATCCGTGATGGGGAGATTTCCTCCGAAGAACTGATCAAAGCCTGCCTTGAACGGATCGACGAGGTTGATGGCGACATTGAGGCCTGGACGCACCTTGATCCCGACTATGCCCTGGAGCAAGCCCGTATACTTGACACCCAGCGCGCCAAAGCAGGACCGGTTGGCCCCCTGCACGGCATTCCCGTCGGCATCAAGGATATCTTCGACACCGCCGACCTGCCGACGGAAAACGGCACCGTCCTGGATAGTGGCCGCCAGCCGGTAGTCGATTGCAAAGTCGTCAGCCTGCTGAAAGAAGCTGGCGCCGTCATCATGGGCAAAACGGTGACCACCGAGATGGCCGTGTTTGGACCGGGAAAAACCAAAAATCCGCATAACACAGGGCACACTCCGGGGGGATCATCCAGTGGCTCCGCAGCCGCAGTCGCCTCCCATATGGTGCCGCTGGCCATTGGCACCCAAACCAACGGTTCTGTCATCCGTCCGGCTTCGTTTTGCGGCATTGTCGGCTTTAAACCGACCCATGGCCTGATCCCCAGGACCGGCGTCCTGTCCTTGTCGCCTCCACTGGATACGATTGGCACTTTTGCCCGTTCTATTGAGGACATCGCCTTGTTGACCGAGGCTCTTGTCGCTTATGACCCGGGGGACCGGGATACCCGCGCCCGCGCCTGCCCCGCTTTGCAGGAGACCCTGACAACGGAACCGCCGATGCGGCCGATGGTCGGCTTTGCCAAAACCCCGGTGTGGGACCAGGCCGATCCCGAAACCCGGGCCGCCTTTGAAGAACTGGTCGAACTGCTGGGCGATGATTGTCGCGATTTACCATTGTCAGAGCCTTTCAACCATTTGGTGAAAATGCACCGCGACATCATGAACGCCGATTTGGCGAAAAACCTCGCCCCTTATTACGAGCGCGGAAAAGACAAAATGACCACCACCATTTGCGGAATGATCGAAGATGGTCAAAAAGTCAGCGCCGTTAATTACAATACCGCCGTGGACGGTCAGGACTTGCTCAATTCCGGCCTCAATGCCTGCTTCGATCACTATGACATCATCATCACCCCGGCAACCACTGGCGAGGCCCCGGCTGGCCTGGGCGCCACCGGCAACCCCATCTTCAATACCCTGGCCACCTATTGCGGGGTGCCGTCGATTACGCTGCCCCTCATGGAAGGCCCGAACGGATTGCCGCTTGGGGTTCAGGTAATCGGGCCACGCGGCGATGACGCCAGGTTGCTCCGCAACGCCAACTGGTTGATCCAGCGAGTGACGGAGTAACCTTACTTCCTCGCCAGCGGATGCGCGTCGTTGACGAGTTGGCGCAGGCGTTCTTCCAGAACATGGGTATAAATCTGCGTTGTCGTGATGTCGGCGTGACCGAGCATTTGTTGTAAGGAACGTAAATCGGCGCCGTGGGCGAGTAAGTGGCTGGCAAAAGAATGTCGCAAAACATGAGGTGAAACCCGCCGGGGCTCGATACCACCTTCGATCGCCAATTCCTTCATCAATTGACCAAAACGGGCACGCGTCAAATAGCCCTGCCTGGAGCGCGACGGGAACAACCAGCTTTGCCCATGTGACTTGCGTCCCTTGGGCAGGAAACTTTCACGGACATGGTTGTAATTTTCGATGGCCTGACGGGCCGGCTCACTTAACGGCACCATTCTTTCCTTGCCGCCCTTGCCCCGAACAATCAAAAACTGCCCGTCCCGGCTTAAGGCCGAAAGCGGCAAACCAACCAGTTCGGATACCCGAAGGCCCGTCGCATACAAAAGCTCAAGCATCGCCAACAGTCGCAAGCCTTCGCTGCCTGGCCTGTTCTGAGCCGCCATCAACAAACGCTCGACTTCATCCTCGCTAAGGTACTTCGGCAGGGAGCGTCCCTGCCTGGGGCTATCAATAACGCTTGAAGGGTCATCGTCACGAACGCCTTCGGCGTGCAGAAAACGGAAGAACTGGCGCAATGTCGATAGCCGCCGGGCACTGGTACTGGGTGCCATACCGGCCCCGGAAAGCTTTTTCAGATATTTGCGAATAAGATCGCTATCGGCATTTTCCGGTTGCCGTTTCCGGGCTACGCTAAAGGCCTGAAAATCAGTCAGATCGCGGCCATAGGACTCAATGGTGTTTTGCGCCGCTCCGCGCTCAACGCTGAGCATCTCAAGGAAGCTTTCAACGTGGCGAGACGGTTCTGTCTTCACGTTACAACCCCGCCGCTACCACCGCTTCAAGGGCAAGGGCGTGGACTTCTTTGTCAAGGCCGATAGTGCTCAGACTCTCCATCACCTGACGCAAGACGATCGGCCCGGCCTGACCGGGTCCCCCTTCGCCAAGAGCGATCAATGAGAGCAGGATGATTTCACCGACACGGGCGTGACCCTTGGTTTCAGGTTCCATAACCGTGGTTTCCAGCGGAACAGCGCTGACACTGCTGCCCTGTGTCGTTGCTGGGACTGCGGCTGGCTCAGGCATGGCTACTGCTGCGGGAGCCTCACTTGCCGCCTTGGTGGCTTCAGTCAAGCTGCGCCACAGGGCCGGGTTGGGCATCGCCATGGCGATTTGTTGCGGGCCATCCAGCAAGGCATCCCAGGCATCCTGGGGAACACCATCGCCCAGGGCATCGAAAAGCGTATACAACAACGCCGCCTTATCGCGGGCACTATCATCTTTCTCCAGTTGATTCCACCAGTTGGCCAATTGGGTCGGTCCCCACTGGGCGGTTTCGGATGAACCGGCAATACGGGCGACCGGCAACAGGGCATTTAAAGTCTGCGCCGCTTCAATATTGTGCTGGGCGTTTGCGCGTAACAATGAAAACCAGGGTGCGGCAGCAGCATCTTCACCACCAATCAGGAAAGCGCGAATAACCTCGGGTGCGAACCAGACCAGTTCGGTCGATGGCGGAATGCGCTTGAGTACAGGCAGGAACACCCTGACGGTCGACGTATAGCGATCCCCTTCCCGGCCTAACGACAAAGCCTTGGCGGTCGCTTCGGCCTGGGCAATGGGCACCGTCTGGATAAGCGCGGTACGGTATAGCAATGCCCGGCTTAAAGGGCCGCTTTCAGCTTCGGCCTTTGTTAGCGGATTGGCCATGTCCTTCTCGGAAAACGAAACACTGGTATAGAGTTGACGCAGGGTATCGACATCCAGAGCACCGGCGATTTCCGCACGTTCGGCAGCCTCCAGACGAATTTCAACAGAGGCATTGGGGCTTTTGGCAATCGTTCTGAGTACACCGGGACGATTGGAAGAAACCACATCGGCAGGTAATTGCGATTTTGAAACCCGGGCCATCGACAAATGCATGGGGCTGGGGTCGCGAAGGGACTTTATCACACCGGTGTTTCCGCCAAGGGCCTCAACCAATGTGTAGAAGGCGTCATCCTGATCACCGGTTTCCCGCAACAAGGATACACCAAGAGACGCCTTGTCGTGTTCACCTGCCAGGGCCTGGCAGAATATGAAGGCTTTCTGCCAATAAACGCTGGCCTGGTTACTAATCTGACCGGCTGCAAGTGAGCAGGCGCGGGAATTATCATTGGCGAGGAAACGAACATCGGCTTCATAACGCATAAGCTGATTGATCTGCGAGCGCCCCGGTGTTGCATCAAGCAGGCGACTGACGCTCAACGTATCGCCCATTTCGGCCAACAGCCCGACCCTGCGGGCGACATAAGTGCCATCGCCAGCCATCCCCCCCGGCAACGTCGCCGTGCTCAGCAACAGGCGGCGCATCAGGTCGCGCATCACCTCGGAGCGAATATTGACAGGCAAGCGAGCGATCAGGGTCAACAACATGCGGTGGCTGGTGCCCGTCCACATATCAACACCGAATCCCCCCTCCTGCGCACTAAGAACACCAGCCGTATCGGGATTGATGGTCTGCAAGGTATTGACCTGAATCGCAGGATCGGCATTTTCGTTCTGGGTTGGCGTCGGCACTTGACCAGGTGCAGGTGCTGGCGCTGCAGGCCGCAACTTTTGCGGCGGCGCAAGACGCACCGGTGCCGTGGTGGTGTTCTGGGCCCAGGTTTGCCAAAGCGGCACGGACGATGTCAGTCCCGCCAATGCCACGGCACAAAAGAATTTAAATGATTTAGCGCGCGAAACGGTCATCGGGCAGTACTTTTTCGATTGCGCTCACCGGGGCCGGAATATCCCAACTGGATAGGAAGGCTGCCCCCCCGACAATGATCGCGATCACCGCGACCAAAACGAGTCTGGAAATGTTTCTCATGTTGATCCTTTGATAAAGGGATAAAACCTAACGGGTAAAGTCTTTCTAGTATCTTTATGTCAGCGAAGATTATGCTAATTTCCAACTATGGCAACATTTCGGCAGTCTATACGTTCAAAAAGCACTATAACGCTTAAAAATCTCAATCGGAATATCACTAATGGCGGACAATCACCCGCAAAAAAACGACAAACACCCTTACAAACCGATTGTTATGATCGGACTGATGGGTGCCGGCAAAAGCCGAATCGGCCGGGAACTGGCGGCAAAACTGGCCTTGCCCTTCGTCGACGCCGACGAAGAAATCGTCAAGGCCGCTGGCTGCTCTGTTTCCGACATTTTTGAATTGTACGGTGAAGATGCTTTTCGCGATGTTGAAAGCAGGGTCATATCCCGGCTGCTGAACGGCAAGGTGCAGATTATCGCAACCGGCGGCGGCGCTTTCATCAACGCGGATATCCGTAAAATCGTTGCCGAAAAAGGAATATCCCTGTGGCTTCGGGCTGAGCTGGATATCCTGGCTGAACGGACAAGCCGACGCGGCGGTCGTCCCCTGCTTAAAGGCGGCGACGCCAAAGCAATCCTGAAGGGGCTGATGGATGAACGCTATCCGGTGTATGCTGAGGCCGATATCATCGTCGAATCAAAAGACGTGCCGATAAATGAAACCGTCAAGGAAACCGCAGCCGCCCTGTCCGCATATTTAGATAAACAGACCGGAACCTGAAAACGATGAATACTCTGTCCTCATCCCAGTCCCTAGACGAAGGACAACTGCGCCTTGAGCTGGGCGAGCGCTCATACGATATTATGGTTGGCGAAAATCTTCTCGACCAGGCCGGGCAAATCATTTCACCGCTGAGCAAAGGCGACAAGGCCGTCATTGTCACCGATAGCAATGTCGCACCGCTGTATCTTGCACGGCTGGAAAATTCTTTAAGCGCCGCCGGTATTGAACATACTGCAATCACCCTGCCGGCTGGCGAACAGACTAAAAGCTTTGAGCATTTACAGGCCCTGACCGACAAACTTTTCGAAACGGGGGTTGACCGCAAAACCATGCTTATTGCCCTGGGTGGTGGTGTCATCGGTGATCTTGCAGGGTTCGCCGCCGCCATCACCATGCGCGGTATTGAATTCATCCAGATCCCGACAACCTTTTTGTCGCAGGTCGACAGTTCCGTTGGCGGCAAAACCGGCATTAACTCGGCCTACGGCAAGAACCTGATCGGCGCTTTTCATCAACCGCGCCTGGTCCTGGCCGATCTGGAAACCCTGACCACCCTGCCGCGACGGCAATTACTCGCAGGCTACGCCGAAGTGGTTAAATACGGACTGATAAACGATCCTGATTTCTTCTCCTGGCTTGAGGAAAATGGTGCTGCCCTTCTTGATGGAGAACAAAATCTGCAACGTCACGCTGTGTTGACAAGTTGCGCCAGCAAAGCCGCCATTGTCGCTGCCGATGAACGCGAAACCGGAGTCAGGGCGCTGCTTAATCTGGGTCACACTTTCGGCCACGCCCTTGAAGCCGAAGTCGGTTACGGCGAAGCTTTGTTGCATGGCGAGGCCGTCTCCATCGGCATGGTTATGGCTTTCGACTTATCGCAGCGTTTGGGCCTGTGTTCAGAAGCTGACGCCGCGCGTGTCCGCGCTCATCTGGGCGGGGTCGGTCTGCCGACTGATTTAAAAGGGTTAAGTAGCGCTTCATGGACGCCCGATCGGTTGATGGCCCACATGGGCCTGGACAAGAAGTCCGAGGGCGGAACCATTATTTTTGTTCTTGCCCACGCCATCGGTGATGCCTTCATCGCCAATGCTGTCGCCCCTGATGAGCTTCGTGCTTTTCTTGGCGATACCCTGACAACTCCTTAAACAACTGAGAAAAGGCCATGTTGGAAATTCTGAGCGCCATTTTCGTTTTACTTTTACTGTCCGCCTTCTTTTCGGGCTCCGAGACAGCACTGACGGCGGTCTCCCGACCACTGATGCATCAACTGGAAGTCAACGGCAATCGCCGCGCCAAAACAATCAATCGCTTGAACGAGCATCGTGATCGCCTGATTGGTGCAATCCTGCTTGGCAATAATCTGGTTAACATCCTGGCCTCGGCCCTGGCGACCAGCTTCATGATTACCCAATACGGCGAAACGGGTGTTGCTTACGCGACCCTGACAATGACCCTGCTGGTGCTGATTTTTTCTGAAATTCTACCGAAAACCTACGCTATCCGGAATGCCGACCGGATGTCGCTGGCCATTGTTCCTTTCGTCAATGCGCTGGTTTATATCCTTGCCCCGGTAACCCGCGCCATCAATTTCCTGATCAGACAAGTGCTGAAGCTGTTTGGTATGCTTCATCCTATTGATGGCCTGGCATTCTCGTCTGAAGAATTACGCGGCGCCATCGAGCTTCATGATGATGAAGACCGGGCCGTAGAGCACGAAAGAGCAATGCTCAGAAGCGTTCTTGATTTGGCAGAAGTGCAGGTCGGCGAGATCATGGTTCACCGCAAGGATGTGGCCATGATCAATGCCGGTCAAAGCGCCGATAAAGTGGTCGAGGAAGTCCTCGCCAGCCCCTTTACCCGTATCCCGTTGTGGCAAGGACAGCCCGATAACATCGTCGGCGTGTTGCACGCCAAGGCACTGTTGCGTACGGTAAGGGTTGAAAGCAACAATGGCGAAAAAAGCGGTATCGAGGGCATTGACGTCGTCTCACTGGCGGCAAAGCCCTGGTTCATTCCCGAACAGACGACCCTGCTCGACCAGTTGCATGAGTTCCGCAAACGGCGTGAGCATTTTGCCCTGATGGTCGATGAATACGGCAGCTTCATGGGTATTGTCACACTGGAGGATATTCTGGAGGAAATCGTCGGGGACATAACCGATGAGCATGATATCGACGTCACCGGTGTCGTCAGGGAATCTGATGGCTCCTTCGTTATCAAGGGCGGGGTCACAATCCGTGACCTCAATCGTGACTTCGGCTGGCAGCTGCCAGACGAAGAAGCGGCCACAGTTGCCGGACTGATCATGCACGAATCCCGGCGCATCCCCGAACCCGGACAGGCCTTTATTTTCCACGGCATGAAGTTTGAAGTTTTGCAGCGAATGCGCCAGCGAATCACATCCGTGCGGGTAACGCCGATTAAGGAAAACGAAAAAAACTGACGTGCCGTGGCCCAAAAAATGGTTGAAAATTGCCGACAACACCCCATTTGATGTAAGGTTGATGTGGTTGAGCTATTCCACGTCGTCTGGACGCGGGGCACCGTGGGGGGCGGCATTAATCCGGCACGGAGGTGAACCAAATGCACAGATTCATCATACCAGACGTAATTGAGGAACACTCGGTTCGTTGTTTATCACGGACCAACAATGCATACGACGCTGCCATCGAAATGAAAAAATCGAACATCGCTGCCATTCTTATTACCGATGAGGACGGCAAGTTGGAAGGTATCGTTACCGAACGGGATTTAACCCGCCGGGTGATAGCCGTAGACGCGGCCCCGAAGAAAATTCTTCTGGGTGACATCATGACGGCCAATCCCGATACCCTTGATCCTGCCGATAGTGCCGGCGACGCCCTGGAAATGATGCGCAAGCGCAGCTTCAGGCATTTACCGGTCAGCAAAGACGGGAAAATTATGGGTATGGTTTCTGTGCGCGATTTATATTCAGCCGTAAAAGCGGACCTGGAAGATGATATCCGGGAAACTGAAGCCTTCGTTTTCGGCGATCGTTACGGCGCTTGATACCGATCTTTTAAGCCTTTTCTCGACCTGCGGGTGGTTTGCGCGATAGAGTCTTGCGCAACCAACAACCTGCTTGAATTCTTTTCATTTTTTTTTCGAGGTCGAGATGCCGCTTTCCAAACCAAACCCGCGTAACAAGATTCACAACCGCGAAATTCATGCTCAGGGTTTCCAACGCGATGATGGCCTGTGGGACATTGAATCCCGGCTTGTCGATACCAAAAGCTACTCCTTCGATAATACCGAACGCGGCACCATCAACAGTGGCGAAGCCATTCACGATATTTCCATTCGCCTGACCTTAAATGACGAGATGACGGTACAAAGTTCAGAGGCCGTTATCGATTCAGGGCCCTTCACCATGTGTGGTGATATCACCCCCGCATTCGACGTCCTTGTCGGCTTGTCGATCAAGCCGGGCTGGCGCAAAGGCATTCTCCAACGTCTTGGCGGAACAAAAGGTTGCACACATCTGGTTGATATGTTGCTTGGGCCCGTTGCGGTGACCGCGTGGCAAACCGTCAACCCGGCCCGTCAAAAGCGCAATTCACCTTCCTCCGGAAGCAGCAAACCACCCCTGCTCAACAGCTGCCATGCGTTTTCAGCGTCCAGTCCGGTCGTTAAGCGGGAATGGCCGGATTTTTATGATCCTGAAAAATAAGCAAGACGGGCGTTAAGTCTGGCTTCCGTGGCCGGCATCCTGGTGACCGTCTTCGGTCGCCGCAGCCCTATAGTACATGATGATAAAAGCGCGCACCGCGGATGTTCTGTTTGATACTTTGCGGCGCTCTTCAACATGGGTGCAAACCTGATGGATGGATTGATCTTCGCGCAAACAGATTTCTGCCAGCGCGTCCCAAGTTTCCCGTTCCATTCGAAGGCTGGTGCGATGACCTTTGATGGTCACATTTCGGCTAACGAGAGAATGTTTGTTGTTCATATATCCAACACTTCACTTTAACTGCTCTTAATGACAGTTGCGCAAAGTCCGAATATACGAATGCGCCAATGCCCCCTGGGTAGAAAACCCATATTCAATATATAACTAAATTTAATACTGTAACAATTCTTAATTTACGACTTTTCCTGCTCCTTTGGTGTCATCGTATTCAACGCCAGCGCGTGTATATCCTGCTTCATTTCCTCAGAAAGCGCCTGATAAACAAGACGCTGGCGCTCAACCCGGGATTTTCCTTCAAAAGCCTGGGAAACGATCTTCACATTAAAATGACTCTCCCCTTCAGGACGCGAACCCGCGTGCCCAGCGTGCTTGTGAGATTCATCAAGTACGTCCAAATCAATAGGTGATAAGGCTTCTGTCAGTTTTTCCTTAATGATGTTCGCTACGCGCATGTTGTGTCGGTCCTTTGCTTTTTGATTTGTTGTGTTGGTCAAAGTTGGTACCTTTTGGCCGCCATTTCAAGACCAAGGTGTTTTACATGAAAACAGAACGGCAGGCATATCTGTTGCTCGCTATCGTCATTGTCTTGTGGGGAGCTAACTGGCCAATCATGAAGGTTGGGGTCGAGCACATCCCTCCCCTGTGGTTCGCATCAAGTCGCCTACTGCTTGGTGCCCTGTGTGTATTTGCCCTGAACGCCGTGCGAGGGCGTCTGTCGCTTCCTGATCGCAGGGATTTGGGCGTCTTGGTATCGGTGGGTTTTCTGCAATTGGGTTTGGGACTGGCCCTTATTCATATCGCCTTAAGTGTTGTCGATGCCGGACGTTCGGCCATCCTCGCCTATACCACACCGCTTTGGGTGATCCCGCTGGCGGTCTTCACGCTGGGTGAGAAAATTCACCTCGCCAAAACCATTGGCCTGATCCTGGGATTGGCCGGGGTTGCCGTCCTGTTTAACCCGGGTGAAATGGACTTTTCCGATACGGCAGGTCTCCTTGGCAATGGTTACCTGATTATAGCGGCAATGGCCGGGGCAATCGTCATGGTCCACGTTCGCCATCACCAGATGTTCACCCCGCCATTGCAAATGTTACCGTGGCAAATGCTGATGGGGGGCGTCATTCTGATGTTCAGCGCCTTATTTATCGATGGCATACCGGAAATCACTTTTACCCCTTCGCTTGTCGCCATCATCGCTTATAACGGCCCCATCGCCTCGGCCTTTTGTTTCTGGGCATATCTGAGCGTCATGCGATCCCTACCGGCAACCAGCACGGCGCTGGGCTCGTTGGGCGTTCCTGTTGCGGGCATGGTGTTTTCAGCCCTGAGCCTTGGCGAAACACTATCCATCGGCAAGATCACAGGTTTGGCGCTGATATCTTCAGGGCTGGTTGTTCTGATTATCGGTGACTTTAAGCGGAATTCCCGAAGCAAAATCGAAAACGATGAAAATAACGCCTTCCCGCGCTTGCCTTAAGCGACCCCAGACACCATAGTTTATGTCATAATTTGTAACGCTCGCGGATGAACAGAAGAATGCAGAAGCGCCGGTCAGTCCATACATCAAGCATGTTCGGGGAGGTCCCCGAAGTGCGGCCAGATGCGCGCCTCTGCGACTGGCCTGAATGTGATGGACTGGGTGAACACCGGGCACCCCGCTCGCGTCAGGACCTGAAAAGTTTCCACTGGTTTTGCATGGAGCACATCCGCAGATATAATAAAGCCTGGAATTATTATGATGGCATGAGCGACCGACAGGTCGAAGAAGACCTTCGCTACGATACAACATGGAATCGGCCATCCTGGCCTTTTGCAGGGGTGGAGAAGGACCTAAAATTCAAGGGTCCAACAGTTGATATCGATGACTTTGGCGGTGCTTTCAGTCAATCTGGGGAAAGCCAGGCGGAAGAGGGCACATCCATGCGACACCAGCCCGATACACCGGAGGCTGAAGCGATGGCGGTCCTCGACCTGACACCACCAGTGACCCTGGAAATCATCAAGCGGCGCTATAAGGAACTGGTAAAACGCTATCATCCCGACGCCAATGGCGGGGACAAGGCGGCAGAGGAAAAATTCAAGCAAATTTCCCAAGCCTACGCTACCTTAAGCGCCGATGCGGCAACCTGAGGACACCTGAACAACAAAATCCGTTGACGCCGTGCCCTTGCGGCCTTTACCTAATCACTACAAAACGACATAAATCATTGGAATTTTAGACATGAGCACCGCCCCAACAACGCCCACGGGTGAAACCACCTTCCCACTGAGTGAGCCGGATATTTCCATTTCCGTGCGTCAGGTCTTCGGTATCGACAGTGACATAGAGGTTCCCGCCTTTAGCGAAAGCGAAGAACACGTCCCCGACATCGATTCCGCCTACCAATTCGACCATGACACGACGCTCGCCATTCTGGCTGGCTTCGCCCACAACCGGCGGGTCATGATTCAGGGGTATCACGGCACCGGCAAGTCGACCCACATCGAACAAGTTGCGGCACGACTGAACTGGCCATGCATCCGCATTAACCTGGACAGTCACATCAGCCGTATCGATCTTGTCGGCAAGGACGCAATTGTTCTGAAAGACGGAAAGCAAATCACCGAATTCCGTGAAGGTATTCTGCCCTGGGCATTGCAACATCCGACAGCTCTGGTTTTCGACGAATACGACGCCGGTCGCCCGGATGTGATGTTTGTTATTCAGCGGGTACTCGAGGTCGAAGGTAAACTGACCCTGCTTGACCAGAACCGGATCATTCGGCCAAATCCGTATTTCCGTCTGTTTTCGACCACCAACACCATCGGCCTGGGCGATACCACCGGGCTCTATCATGGTACCCAGCAGATCAACCAGGGCCAAATGGATCGTTGGAACATCGTCGCCACCCTCAACTATCTTCCCCATGATGATGAAGTTGATATTGTCATTGCCAAAGTTTCATCCTACGACACGCCCGAAGGCCGTGAGAAAATGAGCGCCATGGTCGAACTTGCCGACCTGACCCGGCAAGGTTTCATCAATGGTGATATTTCTACGGTCATGTCGCCAAGGACGGTTCTGACCTGGGCTGAAAATGCGGATATTTTTGGGGATATGAAAGTCGCCTTTCGCCTGACCTTCCTGAACAAGTGTGACGAGATGGAACGCCCTGTCGTGGCCGAATACTACCAGCGTTGCTTCGGCGAGGAATTACCTGAATCGGCCATACAGGCAACGGTACTTTAACGTCATGAATTGGAGTGAGACTCCATCTGAACAGGTCAAGCGGGTCACTGCTGCGACACTGAAGGCGATTGCCGGAACGGCCGAGGTTGAGGTTGCCTATTCAGCGGGGAACGAGGCCAAGGTCGCCGCCAGTGGCGCCACCGTGCGTCTGCCCACCCCTCCTGAAAGCGCCATATCAGAAAACGACATCACCCGTCTTCGCGGCGCGGCTGACGCCGTCGCCCTCAGGTTGCGCTACCATGACAGCAGTCTCCATCGGCGCTGCCGTCCGCAGGGAAGCGACGCCGCGAAAGTCTTCGAGAGAGCCGAACAAGTGCGCGTTGAATCCCTTGGATTCAGGCGTATGCACGGTGTTGCGCAAAACCTGACAGCAATGCTGGATACCAGATGCCAGGCAAATGCCCCCGAACCGGGCACCGATGAAGGCAAGCCTGACGCCCTGCTTGCCGAAGCCATTGGCTTGCTGGTTCATCAAAAACTGACCGGCGCCGAGTTACCCGCTTCGGCCGCCCCAATCCTTAGCCCATGGCAACAGTACATTGACGATCACATTGGTTTGCAACTTGAAACCCTGGGCGATGCCATTAATAACCAGGAAGCCTTTGCCGGTGCCTTGAGCAAGATGATCCGGGACCTGGAACTGTTTGACGAGGATGATACGGAACCCGAAGAACAACCCGAAGATGGCAGTGACCCCAACGAATCGCTGCCTGAAGAGTTGCCCCAGGACCAGGATCGTGACAGCCGCAGAGAAGCCGAAATGGAAGACGGCATGGGCGATGTCGAAGAAAGCTCTGCCGATTCGGGCAGTGACGGGGAGGAAGGCGAGGAAGAAGGTGGTGAAGAACCCGCAGGCCCCAGTGACCAAAGCGATCAGTGGCCACGCAACGAAACCGGCGGGGTCCCCTATCATGCCTATTTTTCCGCCGCCGACGAGGTGGTCGTCGCCGAGGACCTGTGTGAACCCGAAGAACTAAACCGCCTGCGTGCCCAACTCGACCAGCAACTCTCGCGCTTGCAGGGTGTGGTTTCGCGCCTCGCCAACCGCCTGCAACGCCGCCTGATGGCCAAACAAACCAGATCCTGGGAATTTGATATGGAAGAAGGCATTCTGGATGCCGGACGCCTGTCCAGGGTTGTCACCGATCCTGTCCATCCGTTGAGCTTCAAACAGGAAAGCGATATCCAGTTTCGCGATACCATCGTCACCCTGCTGATTGATAATTCGGGCTCCATGCGCGGTCGCCCGATCACGGTTGCGGCTATGAGCGCTGATATTCTGGCGCGAACCCTTGAGCGGTGCGGCGTCAAGGTCGAGATTCTTGGCTTTACCACCCGCGCATGGAAGGGTGGACAAACCCGGGAGAAATGGGCCGAAGATGGCAAGCCTCCAAATCCGGGTCGCCTCAATGATTTACGCCACATTATCTACAAGGCCGCCGATATGCCATGGCGGCGGGCGCGGCGAAACCTCGGCCTGATGCTGCGCGAAGGGCTGCTCAAAGAGAACATTGACGGCGAGGCCCTGATGTGGGCCCACAACCGTCTGCTTGGCCGGACCGAGCAGCGCCGTGTCCTGATGGTTATTTCCGATGGTGCCCCCGTAGATGATGCCACTTTGTCGGCCAATGCCGGTAATTACCTGGAAAAACACCTGCGCGACGTCATCGGCTGGATTGAAAGTCGCTCTAACGTTGAGTTAACCGCTATTGGTATTGGTCATGACGTCACTCGTTATTACAAACACGCAGTGACGATTTCCGACGCCGAGGAACTGGGCGGCACCATGATGCAAAATCTGACCGATCTTTTTGACGAAGATCACAAGATCCCACCTACTGCTCATTCTCCAAATGGCAGGCGACAGAGCAGCCACTGGTAATTCAATAAAGATGCCAATGGAGCGTTGTCAGGTTGCATTTGTGAGGTTATGTTTTAGACGTTTTATGAATGAAATATAGAGGCTTGGATGTCTGATAAAAAATACCGCCTGATCACGCGCGCTGATTTCGATGGCGTTGTTTCGGGGGGGCTGTTAATCGAACTTGATATGATCAATGACATTCTGTTTGTCGAACCCAAGGACATGCAAGACGGTAAAATCGCCGTTACCGAAAATGACATCACGACCAACCTTCCTTACGTCGAAGGTGTTCACATGTGTTTTGATCATCATCTCAGCGAGACCATCCGGGTAGGCGAAAAAGAAAACCTGATTATCGATCCGGACAAGCCCTCTGCGGCGCGGGTTGTATACGAACACTTTGGCGGTCAGGCAAAATTCCCAGGCATCTCAACCGAATTAATGGACGCCGTGGACCAGGCGGATTCGGCCGATTACACCGAAGAGGATATCCTTGCCCCCGGCCCCTGGACACTTCTTAACTTCATGCTCGACCCACGCACAGGCCTATCAAAGTTTGCCGATTTCAGCATTTCCAACGAACAGCTGATGAAAGACATGATGCAATACTGTCGCCATCACCCGGTCGAAGAAATCCTGAAAATTCCCGATGTTGAAGAACGAATGCACATCTACGAATACAACGAAGAATTTGCTGAACTGCAAATCAGACGCTGTGCAACCGTTTACAGCAATCTGGTGGTGGTCGATCTTCGTGATGAAGAGATTCTTTATCCAGGCAACCGTTTCACGGTCTACGCAGTGTTTCCGGCATGTAACATCTCTATTCAGGTTCTGCCGCACGCCGATGATAGTTCATTGACCGTTCTTGCTACCGGCAAATCGATCCTCAATCGCACATCTAAGACTAATATTGGAGCGTTGATGCTTGACTATGGGGGTGGTGGTCACAATGCGGCAGGCACCTGTCGGGTGCCAAACGCTGATGTGGAGCGGGTTCTGGGCGAGCTGATCGAACGCATCAACGCCGACGGCTAGTTACTCTTTTATTTTTTGCCCTTTTCCTTCTGTAAGGCACCCTTCAGAACGAACTTTCAACATTACCTCCTGAAAAGGAATAACCATGAAAAAAATACTGATTGTAGATGACTCCAAAGTTATCCGCATGGTCGCCAGGAAAATCCTGCAGGAGCTGGGATTTGAAACTGAAGAAGCTGCCGATGGACAGGAAGCATTAACGATCTGTCAGGCAGCGATGCCCGATGGCGTTCTTCTTGACTGGAATATGCCGGTTATGGATGGCCTGGAATATCTAAAAGCGCTGCGCGCCCTGCCAGATGGCAGCGCACCCATCGTTATCTTCTGCACCACCGAAAACGATATAAGTCATATTCAGGAAGCTATTTCCGCCGGTGCCAACGAGTACATCATGAAGCCATTTGACAGCGAAATCATTCAGGCAAAATTTGATCAGGTCGGCCTCCTTTAACCGCCATGATCGGAATTAAATAATGACACCCGAAGATATCGAACTATTCAGCAAAATCGTTAAGGAGCGATCCGGTCTGGTGGTCACCCCAAACAAGGCTTATCTGCTGGAAAGCCGGTTGTTGCCGGTTGCCCGCAGGCATGGGTTGAACGACCTTGAAGCCCTGGCCGCTACGACCCGTTCAGGTTCTCCCGAAGCAATCCTCGAAGATATTACCGAGGCAATGACGACCAATGAGACTTTCTTCTTTCGTGACATCGGGCCTTTCGACCGTTTTCGTGATAGCGTTCTGCCACCGTTACTGCAGAGACGCGCCGCCAGCAAGACCCTGCGCATCTGGTGCGCCGCCGCTTCTACCGGCCAGGAACCCTATTCACTGTCGATTATCCTTATGGAAATGGCCAGCCAGCTGGCTGGCTGGAAGGTGGAAATTATCGGCACCGATATCTCCAACGAGGCCCTGAACAAAGCCAAAGCGGGTCTCTATAGCCAATTTGAAGTTCAGCGCGGCTTACCAATCCAGACGCTTTTAAAATATTTCACACAGGAAGATGCCAACTGGTTGATCAGCGAAAATATCCGCAAGATGGTCAGCTACAGGCACTTTAACCTGCTTGATGATTTCAACAAACTTGGCCGCTTTGATATCGTTTTTTGTCGCAATGTGCTGATTTATTTTGAACAGTCCGACAAGACCCAAATCCTTGACCGGGTTTGCAAACAAATGTCTCCCGATGGCAGCCTGTTCCTGGGCGGCGCTGAAACGGTCATTGGTGTCACTGATAAATTCAAGCAGGTTCCAGATCTGCGCGGTGTCTATTCGCCTACCTGAGGCACTGGCCCCATCAATTCATCGAAAATGGACCTTTTAACCGGCTCCTTTTTCCATCACTTTGCTAAAAAACCAACCTTGGGAAGGGGATGAACAGCCATGACCAGTTATCAGCCAGGAACGCGCTCGAAACTGAAACGGGCCCATCAGCGCGCCGCCTATGATTATGAAACCGTCCACGCCGCCTTTGATGCCATGCCCATGTGTCACGTGGGATATGTCATCGACGGCCAGCCTTACGTAACGCCGACTATTCAATGGCGCCAGGGCAACCACCTGTACTGGCATGGCTCTTCGGCCAGCCGGATGATCAAATCCCTGAAAGACGGGGCACCGGCCTGCGTTACGGTCAGCCAGTTCGACGGATTTGTCATGGCCCGCTCGCCGTTCCATCACAGCGTCAATTACCGCAGCGCCATGGCGTTTGGCACGTGCCATTCAATTGAAGGGCGGGATGAAAAGGAGCAAGCCCTGTTCGAGATGTTCGATCACCTGTTTCCCGGTCGCTGGGAAGACGTGCGCGGCAATACCGAAAAGGAACTAAAAGCAACCACAGTGATCGTCATGGAAATCGAGGAAGCCGCCTCGAAAATCCGCAACGAACCGCCCGTAGATGACGAAGAGGATTACGACGGAGTCGATTGCTGGGCTGGAGTCTTGCCGATTGTCAGTAAATTCACAGCGCCCGAAGATGATCCGAAACTCAGGCAGGGAATCGCCTTTCCCGACTATCTCAAGGGCTTTCTTCCCTAGTCGTCTTTATCGGAATTTAAAGCGTACCACATAATAAAACCAAGGTGCGGTAACGAGAGGCGTAAAAACCAGGCAAAGACATCACCATCAGCTGTTATCGCATACAGGCCAAACACAACGCTGAGAACCGCGTAGGCAATCCAAATTCGTTTGATTGTTTGAGACATAAAGCACCATACCTGTTCTGGGGCTTGAAAAAAACAAGGCCCACCGAATGGCAGGCCTTGTTTTTTCTGGGAAACTTAGGGCGGTCGTTATTTTATGCCGCAGCCTTTTCCATCGCCTTTTTAACCTGGCGTTTAAGAATGACAGCTTCCGTCGTCAATTTGTTGTTGGCGGTTCCAAGCAGGAACTTGTCCAAACCACCATTGTGTTCGATCGTGCGGATGGTCTTGGCTGCCAGGCGCAAACGCACCTGCTTGCCCAGCACATCGCTAAGAATGGAAACGTCCTGCAAATTGGGCAGGAAGCGCCGGCGTGTCCTATTGTGAGCGTGACTGACATTGTTGCCAGCCTGAACGCCTTTGCCCGTTAGATCACAGCGTCTTGCCATCGGATCGATCCTAAATTCAAATATTAAACAGGAGCGCGGTTTTTAGGGGATTGCGGTGTGTTCGTCAAGGGGAAACCTCCTTTTTTAACGACAATGCAAAGGACTGATGCAGGTCAATTGTATTGTCCCTTAAAATGGCATAAAACGTCCCTTACATTAATGACCGCAAGCCCGCCCGAGGAGTCCAAAAAACATGCCTGACATTATTTACACCAGGGTCGATGAAGCCCCACAACTGGCCAGTGGCTCGTTGCTGCCGATCATTCAGGCGTTTGCCGGTGCCGCCGACATTGATGTCGGTACCCGCGATATCTCACTGGCCGGGCGCATTATTGCGCATTTTCCTGAAAACCTGACCCCTGAGCAGCGCCAGAACGATGATCTGGCCGAACTGGGCGAATTGGTCAAAACACCGGGCGCCAACGTTATCAAACTACCCAATATCAGCGCTTCCATTCCGCAGCTCGAAGCGGCGATCAAGGAATTGCAAAACCAGGGCTATGACATTCCCGACTATCCGCAATCACCCGGGAACGATGCTGAACAACAAATCCAGGCGACCTACGACAAAGTCAAAGGCAGTGCAGTGAACCCGGTTCTTCGGGAAGGAAATTCCGACCGCCGCGCACCGCTTGCCGTTAAGGCGTTTGCCCGCAAAAACCCACACCGCATGGGAAAATGGGCTGCGGATTCGAAAACCCACGTATCGTGCATGAGCGAAGGCGATTTTCGTTCCAACGAGAAATCCGTGACCATTTCCGGATCATCGGTTGGCGATTCACGCATTGAATATGTCAGTGGTAACGGTGACATCACGGTCTTGCTGAAGACATTGCCTTTGATCGAAGGCGAAGTGGCCGACGCCACCGTGATGAGCGTCAAGGCCCTGAGGGCCTTTTACGCTGAACAAATCGCCGATGCCAAGGCCCGGGGCGTCTTGTTCTCGTTGCATCTGAAAACGACCATGATGAAGGTCTCCGACCCGGTTATCTTCGGCCATTTGGTCAGCGTGTTCTTTAAGGACGTCTTTGATAAACACGCTGATACCTTCGCCAGTATAGGCGTCGATGCCGATAATGGCCTTGGCGATCTTTATGCAAAACTTGAAACCCTGCCGGACGATCAAAAAGAAGCGATTAAAGCCGACCTTGCGGCCTGTATGGCAAGCCAGCCGGAGCTCTACATGGTCAATTCCGATAAGGGACTGACCAATCTTCATGTCTCCAGTGATGTCATCGTCGATGCCTCCATGCCAGCCATCATTCGTGCCGGTGGCAAAGGCTGGGGGCCTGATGGCAGCGAAGCCGATACAAAATGTGTGATCCCCGACAGCAGCTACGCCGGTGTTTATGATGAAACCATCAAATTCTGCATTAAAAACGGCGCCTTCGATCCGACCACCATGGGCAGTGTTCCCAATGTCGGCCTGATGGCGCAAAAGGCAGAAGAATACGGCTCCCATCCGAAAACCTTCAAAGCGCCCGGAGACGGCGTTATCCGCGTTATTGACGCAGGCGGCGAGACCCTGCTCAGCCACGACGTCGAGGACGGTGATGTGTGGCGTCTGTGTCAGGCCAAGGACGCGCCAATCCGCGATTGGGTCAAGCTGGCCGTGACCCGGGCCCGGGCGAGTGGATCACCGGCCGTGTTCTGGCTCGACAAAGATCGCGCCCACGACGCCCAGATGATCAAAAAGGTCGAAAAATACCTTGCCGATCACGACACCGGCGGTCTTGAAATCCATATCATGTCGCCGGTGGAGGCAACCCGCTTCTCGCTTGAGCGGATCATCAAGGGTGAAGATACGATTTCGGTCACCGGCAATGTTCTGCGCGATTACCTGACCGATCTGTTCCCGATCATGGAAGTCGGCACCAGCGCCAAGATGCTGTCCATCGTGCCGTTGATGAACGGTGGCGGGCTTTTTGAAACCGGGGCTGGCGGATCTGCGCCAAAGCATGTCCAGCAATTGGTCGCCGAAGGCCACTTGCGTTGGGATTCACTGGGCGAGTTTGCCGCACTCGCCGCCTCGCTTGAGCATTTGAGCACTGTCACCGGCAACGCCAAAGCCGCCATCCTGGGCAAGGCGCTGGATCAGGCGACGGAAAAACTGCTCGATAACAACCAGTCGCCATCGCGTAAGGTCAACGAAATCGATAACCGGGGAAGCCATTACTACATTGCCCTGTACTGGGCACAGGCGCTGGCCGCACAGGATCAGGACACAGAGCTAAAAGCCCACTTCGCACCCATCGCCGAACAACTGGCAGCGAATGAAGCGGCGATCACCAAGGAACTCCTGCAAGCCCAGGGTGCACCCGTCGACCTTGGCGGCTACTACCACCCCGACCCGGGTAAAGTAACCGCCGCCATGCGCCCCAGCGCAACCCTGAACGGAATTATCGGGTAAGTCTCGACACTGCGCTTACGTCTGAAAAAACTTATCTAATTTCAGGGGCTCTCTTTTTGCCAATTCCATTTCCTGAAGCGCACCAGATATAACAGAAGCCCCCCGCCAGTAAAGGCTGCTGGGATCATGCCGGCGGTTCCATAATTGGGAAGAACCAGCAGGGACAGATAACCTGCAATGAAAGCGCCAAGGGTACTGAAGATAACATGACCTAAAAGGCCCGAAACGGCATCCTTTACGTACAAGGCGACCATCCACGCAATGAAATTCCCAATACAAAGAATAATGGCTACGTTTACCCAGTGCACCTGGAACTCTCCCACAAAATAGATTTTAAATTCATCTAAAAGTGCCTCCAGCCCTCACCCCATCGCCTTTTGCAAATTCTCGTCCAGTTTGGCAAGGAAGTTCTGGGTTGTCATCCAGCCTTGTTCCGGCCCGATCAGCAGGGCCAGGTCTTTGGTCATGAAACCGGCCTCTACGGTTTCGATGCAAACTTTCTCGAGCGTGTCGGCAAAATCCGTAACCTGGGGGGTGCTGTCAAATTCACCGCGGTAGTGCAGGGCGCGGGTCCAGGCAAATATTGAGGCGATCGGGTTGGTCGAGGTTTCCCTTCCCTGCTGGTGCATACGGTAGTGGCGGGTAACCGTGCCGTGGGCGGCTTCAGCTTCGACGCAGTCGCCATCGGGTGTCATCAAGACCGAGGTCATCAAGCCGAGCGAGCCAAATCCTTGGGCGACGGTATCGGATTGCACGTCGCCATCGTAGTTCTTGCAGGCCCACACATAGCCGCCTTCCCACTTCATGGCCGAGGCGACCATATCGTCGATCAGTCGGTGTTCGTAAATAATTCCGGCAGCGGTGAATTTGTCTTTAAATTCGGCATCGAAAATTTCCTGAAACAGGTCCTTAAAGCGCCCGTCATATTTTTTCAGGATCGTGTTCTTGGTCGACAGATACACCGGCCAGCCAAGATTAAGGCCATAATTCATGCAGGCGCGGGCGAAACCACGAATGGACTCATCAAGGTTGTACATGGACATGGCGACGCCACCTGCGGGGAAATCAAACACCGTATGCTCGGTCGGCTCAGAACCATCGGCCGGGGTAAAGGTCATGGTCAGCGCACCGGGCCTGTCGACAACCATGTCGGTGGCCCGGTACTGGTCCCCAAAGGCGTGACGGCCAATGACGATGGGTTTGGTCCAGCCCGGAACCAGCCGCGGCACGTTGTCGCAAATAATCGGCTGTCGGAAAACCGTACCGCCGAGAATGTTGCGGATGGTGCCGTTGGGTGAGCGCCACATTTCCTTCAGGTCAAATTCTTCAACGCGCCCTTCATCAGGCGTGATGGTGGCGCATTTAACGCCAACACCGTACTGCTTGATAGCGTTGGCGGCATCAATGGTGATCTGGTCATTGGTCTCGTCACGTTTTTCGACGGACAGGTCGTAATATTTCAAATCGACGTCCAGATAGGGCAGGATCAACTTGCCCTTGATGAAGGCCCAGATGATGCGGGTCATTTCATCACCGTCAAGCTCGACAACAGGATTTGCGACCTTGATCTTTGCCATGGCTGCTTTCTCCAATTAAAAATCTAAAGGTGACTGGTCAGGACTTCGATATCCGGTTCGGGGGCCGCTGCAAGGGCGTCGAAAACCCTGTCCACATCATCAACGACACTGAACAGATCGGCGATGCCGTGATGACCGTAACCACTATCGACAACAGACTGAACAAGCTCCAAAAGTGTCCGCCAGTAATGATTGATGTCAACCAGCACAATCGGCTTCCTGTGTTGTTGCAATTGTTTCCAGGTAATCATCTCGATGGTTTCATCAAGGGTTCCTAGACCACCGGGAAGGGAAACAAAGCCGTCTGACTTTTCAAACATCAGGGCTTTTCGCTCGTGCATACTCTCGACAACAAACAGTTCACTCAGGCCCGGGTTGCCGACTTCAAATTTCTGGATGAATTTCGGGATAATGCCGGTGACATGACCACCGTTTTCCAGTGCCGCGCGGGCGAGAATACTCATCAGGCCGATATCGCCACCACCATAAACCAGGCGAATGCCCCGATCGGCGATGGCGTGACCAAGGCGGCGGGCGGCGGTTTCATGGGCCAGATCAAGCCCGGCGCGCGATCCGCAGAAAACGCAAAGAGTGGATATTTCAGTCATCCTTACAAAATACTCCTGCTCGGTAAAATGTCCATTACTGTGTTGATCGCTGGTCACTTGTTTGTTATCGGTGACAATAAAGCTTGTTTTGAAGTCAGGAAAAAGGTGAAATTCCAAACACCTACGGGGAGATGAACTGAAAACCTATATTAAGGGTGAATTCAAATGACCATAACCATTCGCAGTGTTTTTATCGCAACTATCGCAGCGGTTATTTTAAGCGTCAGCCTGGGACAAAGCGCCCGTGCCGACCAGCATGAAATCAAATTCCGCCAATCGGTGATGAAAGCCGTTGGTGGCACCATGGGCGGACTGGCCGCTGTCCTGAAAGGGGAAGCCCCTTCCAGTCACGCAGATCCGCTTGCCCACACCATGTATGAGCTGTCGAAAGTCGTGCCACACCTTTTTCCGAAAGGTTCTGATTTCGGCGAAACTGCAGCTCTTTTAACGATTTGGGAAAAACCTGCTGACTTCACCATGGCCGTCGCCGCCTATCAGGCTGCCGCTTTGAATTTGTCCAAAGTCGTCCACGATTTCGACATGGGCACCTTTGGCCCAGCCTTCGCGGCGCTTGGTAAATCGTGCAAAGGCTGTCACGAAAATTTCCGCAAGAAAAAAGAGAATTAACATTCGCACATGGCTTCTGGTGGGGGCGCTGATTTTGGCGCTTCCATCAAACCTTTTGGCGACCCAATCGGCTGAACACATTGAGCGTGGACGTTACCTGTTCGATGTTGCCGGTTGTCTGGGCTGTCACACGGACAAAAAGAATAAAGGCGCGCCGCTTGCCGGTGGTCGTGAGCTGAAAACCCCGTTCGGTGTCTATTTCAGCCCCAACGTCACCGCCGATAAGGAATTTGGCATTGGCAAGTGGAGCGACGCTGATTTCCTGCGCGCCCTGCGTTTTGGCAAAAACCCCAAAGACGAACATTACTTTCCGGTCTTTCCCTATACGTCCTACAGCAGGATGACCGACGCCGATATTCTCGATATCAAGGCCTATATCTTTTCCCTCCCCCCCGTCGCCGTCGCCAACAAGGAACATCAGGCGGGGCTGGTTTTTGGTTCGCGCTTCATGGTCGGGCCGTGGAAAGTGGTCAACTTCAGCGCCGGAACAATGCCGCTGGTGCCGGAGCGCGGGAATGTCTGGAACCGCGGTGCCTATCTCGTCGAGGCGCTGGGTCATTGTGGGGAATGTCATACCCCGCGCGACCAACTTGGTGGTTTTCAGCGCCATCTGCACATGTCGGGAACCAAAGATGGCCCCGGCGGCGAGACCATGCCCAACATCACCCCGGATAAGGAAACCGGCATTGGCAAATGGTCGGATGCGGACCTTAAAGCGCTGTTTTCAATCGGCATGTTGCCGGATGGTGATTTTGTTGGCGGCGGCATGGCTGAAAACGTCACCAACACGACCTCGAAATGGACGAAGGATGATCAGGCGGCTGTCATCGTTTACCTGCGTAGCCTGCGGGCAATCCGGAATCTGGTCAATAAGAAAAAGAAAACAGGCGCGGGCAACCTGTATTGAGTTTCGACCCTCATGTTGCACCTGAACCAGCCCCGTACTAATCTAGCCTACTGATTCGCGACTGAAATTTTACTCAGGGGAAAGCTTTGAACAGGCCCTTTATTATTATTGCTGTGCTCGGCTTCATTGCTATCGCGGTGGCTATTGGCCTGAATTTCATGCCCCAGCAATCCGAGGAAGCGCCGCCCCCGGCTGTTCAGGCGACGAAACCTGAAACCGCACCCCAACCGGCGGAACAAACCAAACTTGACCCGCCAACCTTCGATGTTGTGCGGGTGAACCCAAATGGTGACACGGTTATTGCCGGACGTGCCATGCCGTCAAGCACCGTTATCAATCTTGATAACGATGTTGAATTCGGACGCGTTCAGGCCGATGACCGCGGCGAATGGGTGTTTGTCCCCGAAAAACCCCTGAAACCCGGCACCCATACCCTGCGCCTGAAAATGCTGGTCGATTCGCGAGACCCGGTGATGTCGCTTGAAGACGTCGTCGTTATCGTTCCCGAAAATGGCTATGATATCGCCGGACGAACTGGTGACAGCCAGGTTCTGGCCATGAAAATGAACCCGGACGGGACCACCACAGTGCTGCAAAAACCCGGTGGAAGCGGCAATATTAAGTTAAGCGTTGACGCCGTCGACTATGACGATAAAGGCAGCCTTTCCATCAGCGGCAGCGCCGAACCAGGCGCGACCATTCAGATCTATCTTGATAATCGCTTTATCGGCCATGCCAAAACCGGCCCCGACAAGGGTCAGGGCAGCGGCAACTGGTCCATGAACCCGGATGATCCGGTAAAACCCGGCCTTTATACCCTGCGCGCCGATCAGGTTGATAACGCCAGCAAGGTCATTCAGCGGGTCGAATTTCCGTTCTCGCGCGCTGAGCCGATGAAAGAAGAGATGAAGGAAGGCACCTTCGTCGTTCAACCGGGTAACAGCCTGTGGCGTATTGCCCGCTCCAGCTATGGTAAGGGGATTAACTACACGATTATTTATGAAGCCAACAAGGACCAGATTGGCAACCCGGATCTTATTTATCCCGGCCAGATTTTCAAATTACCCGAAAACCAGTAATCTGGATGGCGAGATTTATTTTTTTAAAAGGAAGATACTGATTTGCTGAAGATCGTCTTGGTTCCGATCAACCCTGCAGGGTGGCCTTTTATCGGCCTGTTCGCAGCCGCCACCGTCGGCCTGTTTATGCTGGCCGAGCCGGTCGGCTGGATTGGTGTGATTTTAACCGCGTGGTGCGCCTACTTCTTTCGCGATCCCGACCGGATCAGCCCGACCCGGGGCGGTTTGGTGATCAGCCCTGCCGATGGTGTCGTCCAATTAATAGACAGTGCCGTACCACCCCCCGAACTGGACATGGGGGACGAAGAAAGAGCCCGCGTCTGCGTCTTTATGAATGTCTTTAATGTGCATGTGAACCGGGTTCCCATGGATGGAACCATCAGCCGGGTGTCCTACCGTCCCGGTCGTTTTTTTAATGCATCCCTGGACAAGGCCAGTGAATTCAACGAACGCATGAGCATCCGCATGAAGACACCCGATGATCACGACATCGCTTTCGTGCAGATTGCAGGACTGGTCGCCAGACGCATCAAATGTGACATCATAGAAGGCCAGAACGTCACCGCTGGCGAACGCTTCGGCCTGATCCGCTTCGGCAGCCGTGTCGATGTCTATCTGCCCAAGGGTGTCGAACCGCTGGTCTGCGTCGGTCAAACCACCATCGCCGCCGAAACCATTATCGCCGATGTGAACGCCTCCGAGGCGGCGCGCACTGGTGCTGTTCGTTAAAGGGAAAAATCATGGCTGGTCGCCGTAAACGGCCCGAGTGGCTTCATATCAACAAGATGATTCCCAACTTCCTGACCATTCTGGCAATTTCTGCCGGCATGTCGGCGATCCGCTTCGGCCTTGATGACAGGTGGGAACCTGCCGCCCTGGCCATACTCGCCGCCGCCATCCTTGATGCCCTGGACGGTCGTATCGCCCGTATTCTCAAAGGGGCCAGCAAATTTGGTGCTGAACTCGACTCGCTGGCCGATTTCCTTAGTTTCGGGGTCGCCCCGGCGATGATGCTGTACTTGTGGGCGATGCAGGATGCCGGTCGTTTTGGCTGGATGCTGGCGTTGTTGTTCACCATTTCCATGGCGCTCAGGCTAGCCCGCTTCAATACCATGCTTGAAGATGAAGACATGCCGTCGTGGACGAAAAACTTCTTCGCCGGAACCCCCGCCCCGGCCGCTGCCGGGCTGGTGTTAACGCCGATGATCCTGTCGTTTCAGTTTGGTGATGAATTTTTCCGCCAGCCGGTGGTGGTCTCGTTTTTTCTGATCGGCGTCGCCGCCCTGGTCGTCAGTTCCATTCCGACTTTTTCGTTTAAAAAAATCAAGGTGCCTTCAAATCAAGTCGTCCCGGCGATGATTATTGTTGGCGTCATTATCACCGCCCTGGTCAGCGCACCGTGGACGACCCTGTCGTGTGTTCTTCTGGTCTATCTGGCGACCATTCCGTTCAGTGTGAAAATGTATCGCAAAAAAATGGCTGAAAGCCCCTTACCCGAAGATAATTCTGGGGACAGCGAACCGTCCTGAACTACGAATTCTTGCTGTCCTGCCAGCGGGCCAGCGCTTCGTGCGCTTCTTTTTCAGTCCGTTGTGTGGAACCTTCAACCGGTGTTGTAAGCTCGATGACATAACCGTTGGGATCGCGGAAATAGATTGAGCGGATAAAACCGTGATCGGCCACACCGCGTGTCTCCAACCCGGCGTCCTTGCCTTTGGCGAACATCCTATCCATCGTTTTCTCGTCAACCTCGAGGGCAATGTGCAGGTCGTAATCATGCTGCTCTTTAAAGTCAAACGGTGTATCAGGGACTTCAAAGAAGGCCAGAAAGGAACCATCGCCTAGCCTGAAAAAGCTGTGTAACGCATGGGTCATGTGACCGGTTTTGGTTTCCCTGATAGGAAAGGCATCGGCCAGTGGCAGTTCGAGGAAGTCCTCGTAAAAGGCGCGGGTTTCTTCCGAATCCCGGCAGCGGTACGCATTGTGGTGCAAGCCTTTGATCATCTGTATGATCCCCCTTGACGTCTTAACATTTTTGCAAGGAACCAATGTGTTTTATCACACTAGCACCAATGATCACAACTTACCTCATGATCCTTTCAAGGCCTGTGTTGCCCCCAGACCGATTGGCTGGATTTCAACGATCAGCGCTGCTGGCATCACCAACATCGCACCCTACAGTTTTTTCAATGGAGTCGCCTCAAGCCCGCCGCAGGTCATGTACAGCACCAACGGCACTCAGCCCCATGGCCCCAAGGACACCCTGACGAACATTCGTCAGGGCGGCGAATTTGTTGTCAATGTCGCCACCTGGGACTTGCGCGAAGCCATGAATATCACCAGCCAGCCAGCCCGGCCCGATGAGGACGAATTTATCTTGGCTGGCCTGACACCCGAACCGTCCCAATTGGTTAAACCACCCAGAATTGGTCAATCGCCGATTAACATGGAATGCACACTGGTCGACATCATCGACCTTGCCACCAATAACCCGGATCAGCCCAATACCATGGTCATCGGCCTGGTGGTCGGCATCCACATCGACGAAGCCGTGCTCACGGATGGCATGATCGACAATACAAAACTGAAATTAATCTCAAGGCTTGGCTACAAAGACTATGCCTGTGTGGAGAGCGTTTTTTCCATGGTTCGCCCGGGCGATGGCGACAAACTGGCAGGGAATTAAAATCACTTTTTAATAGACGCCAAAGGAATATCGACCCAGAAAGTCGTACCTTCACCGGGGGTGCTTTCAAACCCAATGTCCCCGTTCATCAGTAGAATCAGCTCGCGAGCAATCGATAAGCCAATACCCGTGCCCTCAATTTTATTGGCCCCCGCGCTGTCGCGTGCGAAGGGGTGAAAAATAAATGGCTTAAAATCATCAGGGATGCCGGTTCCCGTATCCTTTATACTCAAACGTCCCATGCCCTGTTTTGAACGCTTTTCGCAGGTCATGGTGATGGAGCCGCCATCCGGGGTGTATTTGACGGCGTTGGACAAGATATTAATCACGACCTGGCGAAATCGACCCGGGTCTGCGTGAACAATTGTTTCACCATCACATATGCTATTTATATCAACAGTGATGGCTTTCCCTTCGGCCTGGTTTTCAATAAATGACGAGCATTCGACCATCCGTTCAAACAACGAAAAATCTGTTGATTCCAACCTCACCGAGCCCGCCTCGACCTTTGCCAGATCGAGAATATCCGAAATCAAACCAAGAAGATGTCGGCCACTATCGATGATGTGATCAACGTATTGATCCCGGTTTTCCCTCGTATCATCATTGGGCATGTATTTCAGGAATTCGCCAAAGCCGATGATCGCATTCAGTGGCGTTCTCAACTCATGGCTCATGTTTGCCAGGAATTCTGATTTGGCACGGTTAGCTATTTCAGCCTCTTCCTTTGAATTTTTCAGCTCTTCAGTACGCTCCAGAACGCGTTTTTCCAATTCCGCATTCAACAGGTTTAATTGTTCACGGGCGTTTTTGGCTTCGGTAATGTCCTGAATAAATCCTATATGAGCGATGGCTTTTCCTGCTTCGTCATATTCAACCTCGGCAAGTTCCCTTAGCCAATGCTCTTCTCCTTTGTCATTGATGGTTCGATACTCAACGTCAAAGCCTTCCGGGCCGATATCCGCCTTTTCATATGTTTCAAGAACGAAGGCTTGGTCGTCCGGATGGATCACATCGAGCATATCTTCATATGTTACCGGCAAATTTCCATTGAAGCTGTTGATATCATTATAGTTATCGGACCAGTCGGTTATTTTTTGCTGGCTGAACGACCAGCGCCAGTAAGCCAGTTTGGCCTGCTTTGTGGCGGCTCGATACTTGGTTGTCAGGGTTCTGAGTTCCGCTTCCAGCATTTTTCCCTTTGTCAGGTCGTGGGCGGAAAACAGCAGGTAGGATCCAGTCTGCGTCTCAAATTGCGAGATGGCCATCACACAATAAACGGGTTCCCCTGATTTGTTTCGCAGGGTCGCCTCAAAATCCTTGACGAAACCGTCTTTTTCAAGCCGTCCGATAATTTCCCGTCGATCATCGAGACTTGTCCAGATGTTTACTTCATCAATGGTTTTACCAATGACTTCATCACGGCTGTAACCAAACGCGGTAAGCCAGGCTTCGTTGACATCGATTTGGCGGCCATCCTCAAGGGTCGATATCCCCATAATGCTGCCACTTGTTTCAAAGCAGGCTTGAAACAGGTCAAGGGAATTGATTGACTGGATGTCGGAAGAAGGCGGGTGCAAGGGCATTCGTGTTTCTTTTTTATATTAAAAGTCCATCAAAACACCTTATCGCGTTACTTATACAGCGGGAAGCGCCCATCCATCCCAAAGCTCGCGTCAAATGTTACCCGGCACGGCTTTTGCCTGACGCCTGTGTTCCAGCCAGCCATGAACATTGTCCTTGATCATCAGCGCGCACGGCGTCACCACCAGCGTCAGCACAGTGGCAAATCCAAGACCGAAGACAATGGCCGTCGATAGTTGTGACCACCACTGCATGGATGGTGCGCCAACACTGACCTCCCGGGCGATGAAATCGATATTGACGCCAGTGACCATGGGCATCAGGCCCAGTATGGTGGTGATCGTCGTCAGCAAAACCGGGCGCAAACGCTGGGCACCGGTGCGTAAGATGGCCTCGCGGGCCGTCTCCGCCGTTTCCTTCAGGCGGTCATAAGTGTCAATCAGGACGATGTTGTTGTTCACGACAATCCCGGCAAGGGCGATAACCCCGACGCCGCTCATGACAATGCCGAACGGTTGCCCCGTCACCAGCAAGCCAATAAACACGCCGATGGTCGACATGATGACCGCGGTCAGGATCAGCAGCGCCGAATAGAAACTGTTGAACTGGGTAACCAGAATAATCGCCATGATAAACAGCGCCACCATGAAGGCTTTGCCGAGGAAGGCCTGAGCCTGTCTCTGTTCTTCGTCCTCGCCCTTGAAGGCAATATCAACTCGTGGATCAAAATCGGCATTTTCAAGCCAGGCCTGAAGTTCGATCACCTTATCGGCGGGAAGCAGGCCATCGGCGACATCTGACTTAACCGTCATCACGCGCCGGGCATCGGTACGCTGAACGGTGCCGGTTCTGGGTTTGGCGATCCGTTCAACAAAGTTGCTGATCGGAACCCGCCCTGAAGCCGTATTGATGCGAATATGGTCGAGCTGATTGATGGTTCTGTATTTGACCGGATAACGGGCCTGAATATCGATTTCCTCGTCGGCATCATTAGGCCGGTAACCACCCAGCCTGATGCCGGTACTGGCCATCTTGATGGCGCGTCCGACAACATCGACACTGGCGTTGAATTTCATCGCCTGGGCCCTGTCCACCCGCATTTCCCAGTCAATACCGGGAAGCGGGCGAGAATCTTCAATATTGATCAGTCCCTCGATTGAATGGAACCCCTGCAACATGGTTCCCACGGCGGGGATAAGCAGTTCGGGGAAACGCGATGACAATTCAATGGCCACGGGTTTACCCACCGGTGGGCCGGATTCCTGCTTTCGCCTGTCGATGATGATACCGACCAGATCGGCGGTGCGGGCTTCGATTTCATCCAGGATTTGATCGGCTTTGCGACGGTGTTGCCAGTCGGTGAATTGAAGTGAGATGATGCCGATAATGTCTTCCGCTTCCTGGCTGTTCTGTTCTTTGCCAGTGCGCAGATAAATCCCTTCGAATTCACCCTTCTCCTTGCCGATCTCTAAAACCCGGGCTTCAACTTCTTCCATCAGGCGGTCCATTTCATAGACCGACAGGTTGCCCCGGGCGCGGACCTGAATTTTTGCAAAATCTGGTTCCACTTCGGGGAAGAATTCAATCCCCTTGCCAAACGTCCCGTAGACCACCTGAACCCCGACCAGCAGGACAAGCGCTGCCATAAGAATTTTTGCCGGATGGTTAAGGGCAATTTTAAGAACGTGGATATAGCCACCGGTAAAGCCGCCGGTTTCTTCCGGGTCATGGTGTTCACTACCGGCCAGCAGGGTCATTTTTTCGTGATCGGCATTGCCCGGTTTACCAATGAATGCACCCAGTGTCGGCACAAAAATCAATGCCATCAAAAGCGAGGCCGACAAGGTGGCAAGCAGGGTCAGCGGCAGGAACTTCATAAACTCGCCGACCACACCGGGCCAGAACACCAGCGGCAGGAAGGCCGCCAGTGTGGTCGCGGTAGAGGCGATAATCGGCCATGACATGCGTTTGGCGGCCAGCGCATAAGCAATACGGCGAGGCTCACCTTCGATCATTTTTCGATCCGCAAATTCGGTCACCACGATGGCCCCGTCAACCAGCATGCCGACGGCAAGGATCAAGCCGAACAGGACGACGATATTGATGGTCATGCCGAAACTCGTCAAAACCAGAATGCCGGTCAGGAACGAGCCAGGAATGGCGATGCCAACAAGCCCTGCCGTGCGCAGGCCAAGGGCCGCGATGACCACGACCATGACCAACAGAATGGCGGCGATGACATTATTTTGCAAATCGTTGAGCATGATCCGGATATCTTTTGATTTATCCTGTGCGAAGCCGACCTTGACGGCTTGCTTCAAAGATTCCGGCCAGTCAGCCCTTGCCGAGTGGACCACACGGCGAACATTTTCAATGGTGTCGATAATGTTTTCACCGGTCCGTTTGGTGACTTCCAGAACCAGCGCCTGATGGCCATCGTAGCGGGCGAAGCTTTCAGCATCCTTGAAGGTGCGACGGATTTCCGCAACGTCGGAAAAAGAAATAACGGCGTCGCCATCGGTCCTGATCGGCAACCCCATAATATCCTTGGTGGTTTCAAGCAGCCCCGGCACTTTAAGCGAAAAGCGACCATGGCCGGTATCCTGGGCCCCTGCGGCAACCAGCAGATTGGACGCGGCGACCAGTTGAACCGCCTGTTCAGGCGACAACCCGTAACTTTCGACGCGCACCGGATCAATCAGCACCTCGACCATTTCTTCGCGGTCACCAGCGATTTTAACTTCCAGCACCGTGGAGATTGATTCAACCTCATCTTTCAAATCGCGGGCCAGCCGTAGCAATGTGCGTTCTGGAACCTCACCGGCCAGCGTGACGAGAAGAACCGGAAACAGGCTGAAATTGACTTCATGAACAGTCGGCTCTTCGGTTTCATCAGGCAGATCAGGTTTCGCCAAATCAACCTTGTCACGAACATCGCTCATCGCCTTGTCGGCGTCAAAACCGGCATCAAATTCAAGAGTCACACTGGCCCCGCCTTCATAGCCGGTAGCGCGCATTTCCTTGACCCCTTCGATGCTCCGAAGCTCCTGCTCCATGGGGCGAATGAGCAAGCGTTCGGCGTCTTCGGGCGAGATGCCCTCGTGGATCATCTGCACGTAGACAATCGGGATGTTAATATCCGGGTCAGCTTCCTTGGGCACATCGATATAAGCTTTTGTGCCTGTGATCAAAATCAACACCAGGGCCGCAAGAACCGTTCTGGAATGGGTGACCGCTGCATCAATAATCGCGTTCATGATGCCTGGTCCCCGGTGATTTTGATACCCTGGGCCTTCTGGCCGGAACGAACGAATTCCTGACCGACGACGATCAGGTCGGCGTCTTGGGGAAGCCCCGTCAACCAAATACCTTCGGGCGTGTCATCGACAATCGTAACCTTGTGGAACTGCACCACGCTGCCTGTATCGAGAACCTTGACGCCCAATTCCCCACGGTCATTTAAGGTCAACACAGCCGGCGTAACAAAATGCGCCTTGATACGACCTTGCTCCAGTTTGAGTTCTGACGTCACACCTTCAGAAATAACACCGTCCGGATTGGCCAGGCTGACTTCAACCCGGAATGTCCGCGTTGATGGCGAACCAACTTTTGAAATATACGTGACAATTCCCTGTCTGGGATCACTGCCAACGGGCGTAACAGTGGCGATATCACCCAATTTAAGATGATTGGCCGCCCTTTCGGTGACCTCACCAACAATCAGGATGGGATCAAGATCGACAACGATGGCGCTGACGGTGCCGACAGCGACGAAATCACCAATATCGACAACAACATCGTCGAGCACACCTTTGAACGGGGCACGAATGGTGGTGCGGTCAATATCGATGGTGATCGAGCGCAAGCTGGCTTTTGCGGTTTCAAGGTCGGCATTGGCAGCAGACAACTGGACTTTTGAGCGGAACTGTTTTTTCGAAAGTTTCTGGGCCGCTTCAAAGGCGATGGCGTAGCGTTCGACAATGGCTTTGGCCTCATTCAGGCGGGCCTGACGGTCATCCATGGCAATACGGGCGATGACATCCCCTTTATTGACGATCTGTCCCTTAACACCGGGAACTGCGACAATCCGTCCGGATGTTTCAACCTTGACCTGAACCGAGCGCACACCTTCTGTCCGACCAAACAAAACAACCGAACTTTCGTGGTTACGGGCAGTGGACCGACGGGTCCTGACCTGAATCAGGTTCTCGCTGTCAGGTGCCTGCGTACCCGATGCAATCTGCAGTTCATTCGAGCTCCCCTCGAACTGGCCAGAAACGACCCAGACAAAAGCCACCAGGGCGACGCCAAAGGCGATGATGAAGGATTTTTTCATTGGTCGGTCCCTGCTTTTTCCATGGCCTGCGGTTTATCACCAAAAAGTAAATGACCGTTTTCTTCCATATACCCGACGATACTTCGGTAAAACATCCGCCCAAAGTCGCGAACAAAAAGGCGCTGGTGGGATACACCGCTATCGTCAAGACCTTCGACCTTGGCAAGCAGCCTGCGGTAAAATTCAAGCTGCTGGTCAAACACCTCGCGAAGATGATCGGCTTCAAGAAACTCTTCCAGAAAGAACATCACCATCACTTCCGAACGCAACTTGTCATCGGCAGGTTTCTTCTTCAGGGCTTTTCTCAAGGCCTGGCGACCATTATCGGTCAGGGAATAGACTTTCTTGTCGGGGCGGCCATCCTGGGTCTCCTCACGCATACTGATAAGCTCTTCATCGCACAGCTTTGCCAGGGCCGGATAGATCGAGCCAAAACTGACTTGATGGAAGTGGGCGAACGGGCCTTCTTCAAACATCTTCTTGATTTCATAACCGCTGGCGTCGCCGCAGGTCAGCGCGCCAAGGCACAAATTTTTAGCATCCATGGTGTCTATTCCTTACATGTATCGCACGTGCATATATCAAAACGATATATATCGTGTCAACACAATAAGACCCGTCGACTTTCCTGCATCCAGGGTCGAGCAATGACTGGCAGCGGATCGCTTATCGGGTCAGAATGATCCCATCAATGTCAAAGGAGGGGGAAATGAACGATCAGAACGATAAAATCACGACTGCTAGCTGCCTGTGTGGTGCGGTGCGCTTTAATATCCGGGGTGACTTGCGCCCCGTCATCAATTGCCATTGTTCCCAGTGCCGCAGAACCAGCGGCCACTTCGGCGCTTTTAGCGGTGCCCCTAAAAATGCTCTCACCTTTACAGAGGAAAGGGGATTGAAGTGGTTTCAATCATCGCAACAAGCCCGCCGTGGATTCTGTAGTGAATGTGGCTCCAGCCTGTTCTATGACCGCAAGAATGCCGCTCACATGGCCATTGCTGCGGGTAGCCTGGACGGGATTACCCATCTGGTCACAAAATCTCATATCTTCACAGACGACAAGGGCGATTACTACGAGCTTTCCGACGATCTTCCCAGGCATGGGGCTTACCCGGGCTAAGCGGCAACAGGACCGTCGTATTTCCGGCATCCCAGGTCGCAGCGTGGATAGACTGGATTCCCCCCCTCTGCGAGTGATACGCTAGCCGAAAGGGAGGATATAAGGGTGAAGTCGAAGTATTCCATTTTCAGTCTTGTGCGTAACGCTATGGGTTATCATCAGGGCTGGGAACAGGCCTGGCGTAGCCCTGAGCCAAAGCCTGAATACGACGTCATTATTATTGGCGGTGGTGGTCATGGCCTGGCGACCGCCTACTATCTTGCCAAGGAGCACGGCATCACCAATGTTGCCGTTATCGAAAAAGGCTGGATTGGCGGCGGCAATACGGGCCGCAATACGACCATCATTCGTTCCAACTACCTGTGGGACGAAAGTGCCCGCCTGTATGATATGTCCCTGAAACTTTACGAAGGCCTCTCCCAGGACCTGAATTTCAACATCATGTTGAGCCAGCGCGGCGTGCTTAACCTTGCCCATAACCTGCACGATCTGCGTGAAATCAGCCGCCGGGTTAATGCCATCCGCTTAAACGGCATCGATTCTGAAATGCTCAGTACCGCAGATGTCCAGGCCATGGTGCCGATCCTCGATTGCTCGAAGAACGCCCGCTACCCCATCCTTGGCGCATCGCTGCAAAAACGCGGCGGCGTCGCCCGTCATGACGGCGTCGCCTGGGGTTATGCCCGCGCTGCCGATGCCCGCGGCATTGATATCATCCAAAAATGCGAAGTCACCGGCATCATGCGCGACGGTGACACGGTTACCGGGGTTGAAACATCGCGCGGCACCATCAAGGCGAAAAAAGTCGCCATCGTCACCGCCGGTCATACATCCCACGTCGCCGCCATGGCTGGCCTCCGCCTGCCCATTGAAAGCTTCCCGCTGCAGGCGATGGTTTCCGAACCGATCAAACCGATCCTCGATTGTGTTGTCATGTCAGGCGCCGTCCATGCCTATATCAGCCAGTCGGACCGCGGCGAAAT
This sequence comes from Rhodospirillaceae bacterium, assembly GCA_014382375.1. GTDB lineage: Bacteria > Pseudomonadota > Alphaproteobacteria > Rhodospirillales > JABHCV01 > JACNJU01. Next base: position 18,884 of record JACNJU010000042.1, on the reverse strand, counting down.
GGTCATGGGCGCCGGTATCGATCATTTTATTTCCTACACCCAGAAAAGCACTCTGGCTGTGGTCGAACAACAAATGGCCGCCGTCACCAAACTGATCCCGATTCTTTCAAGGTTAAGACTGATGCGCCAATGGGCCGGTATCGTCGACACCTGCCCCGACGCCAGTCCCATTGTTTCAAAAACCCCGGTTGAGGGCCTTTATGTGAACGGTGGCTGGGGCACCGGCGGCTTTAAGGGAACACCCGGTTCCGGCTGGGTCTTCGCCCATACCATCGCCCAGGATCGTCCTCACGCGTTGAACGCACCCTTCGCCCTTGAGCGTTTCACCACCGGGGCTTTAATTGACGAGCACGGCGCTGCCGCCGTTGCACATTAGGGAAGGAAATTTTCGATGTTCTTGATTAATTGTCCCTGGTGCGGTGAGCGCGATGAAGAAGAATTCGCCTACGGCGGGGAAGCCCACATCGTGCGCCCTAAAGATCCCGACGCGCTAAACGACGAGGAGTGGGCCGACTATCTGTTCATGCGCAAAAACACCAAAGGCAACTACCTTGAGCGTTGGAACCACGCCCATGGCTGCCGTCGCTGGTTCAACATGCAACGCAACACCGCAACCCATGAATTCGGTGCTGTTTATAAAATCGGTGAGAAACCCCCGAAATGAGCACCTCGCGCAACAGACTGGCCGAGGGCGGTCGTATCGAACGAACAAAGACCCTCGCTTTCACCTTTAATGGCCGTCGTTACACCGGCTTTGAAGGCGACACCCTGGCTTCTGCCCTGCTGGCAAACGGCGTTAAAGCGCTTGCCCGAAGCTTCAAATACCATCGCCCGCGCGGTCTTTATTCGGCCGGGGTCGAAGAGCCCAACGCCGTCGTCCAGCTTGAAAACGGGGCCCGCACCCGACCCAACCTGCAGGCTACGGAAATCGAACTGTACGATGGATTGAGCGCCAAAAGCGTCAACTGCTGGCCATCCGTAGAATTTGATATCGGCGCGATCAATTCCCTGGCCGCACGCCTGCTGCCTGCCGGTTTTTATTACAAGACCTTCATGTGGCCGAAGAGCTTCTGGATGACCTACGAGAAAGTCATCCGCAATGCGGCCGGGCTTGGCACCGCGCCCAAACTGCCAGACCCGGACACTTACGATAAAATGCACGAACATGCCGACGTGCTGGTCGTCGGCGGTGGCCCCAGCGGACTGGCCGCAGCACTGGCCGCCGGGCGCAGTGGTGCGCGTGTCATCCTTGCCGATCAGGAAGGCGAGCTTGGCGGCAGGATGCTTTCCGAAAATGAGACCATCGACGGCAAACCGGCCATGCAGTGGGTCGAAGACGCAACCCGCGAACTGACTGCCATGGATGACGTCCGGATCCTGACCAGAACCACCGCCTTCGGTTATTACGATCAAAATTACCTTGGTCTGCTCGAGCGGCGTCATATCAATGTTGCCAGGCCGCTACCCCATAGCAGTGAACGACTGTGGAGGGTACGCGCCAGGCAGGTTGTGCTCGCGACCGGGGCCATTGAGCGACCGTTGGTCTTTGCCAACAATGACCGCCCCGGCGTGATGCTGGCCGGTGCCCTGCGGTCTTACGTCACCCGTTACGGCGTCAGCCCCGGTAAAAAGACCGTTATTTTCACCAACAACGACGACGCCTATCGTTCCGCCCTTGCCCTTGATGATGCCGGCATCAGCGTCGCTGCCGTTGTTGATCTGCGCAACGATCCGGATGGCCCGCTGGTTGATGCTGTGCGAGCCCGCGATATCAGCGTCTTCGATGGTTGGGCGATTACCGCCGTGATCGGGAAGATGGCCGTGAAAGCCGTCGAGATCAGCGAACTGTCTGCTGACAGCGAAAATGTCAGCGGCCCGGCCAAGAGAATAGACTGTGATGTTGTTGGCTCATCAGGCGGCTGGAACCCGGTTGTCCACCTGCATTCCCAGTCAGGCGGCAAGGCGCGCTTCGATGAAACCATTCAGTCCTTCGTGCCCGGCCCGTCCGTCCAGAAAGAACAATCCGCTGGTGCCTGCGCCGGAACGTTCTCACTGAAGGATTGCCTGAAAAGCGGTCACGACGTTGGTAAGGCAGCGGCCAAGCTGGCCGGGTTCACACCCTCCCGTCACAAGCAACCCGTTGCCGATACGGTCTTTGAGGCCCCTTTGCAGGCGTTATGGATCGTTCCCTCAAGCAATCTGGATAATCGCGCCAAGGGCTTTGGGGCCAAACACTTTGTCGACATTCACAGCGACGTCAGCGTCGCCGACATCGAACTTGCGGCCCGTGAAGGCTACCATTCTGTCGAACACGTCAAGCGCTACACCGCCCTTGGCATGGGCCCCGATCAGGGCAAAACCGGCAACATCCCCGGTATGGCTGTGCTCGGTCAGGCGCTTGGCCAACCGATAGCAGAGGTCGGCACCACCACTTTCCGCCCGCCCTTTACCCCGGTTACCTACGGAGCCCTTGCCGGGCGTGATATCGGTGAATTTTCCGACCCGGCCCGGAAAACCGCCATGCATCACTGGCATGAGGCGGCTGGGGCCCTGTTCGAGGACGTCGGCCAGTGGAAGCGCCCCTGGTACTACCCGAAACCCGGCGAGACCATGCAGGACGCCCTTAATCGTGAGTGTCTGGCGGCACGCAACGCCATTGGCATCCTTGATGCCTCGACCCTTGGCAAGATCGACATTCAGGGCCCCGACGCTGCCGAATTCATCAACCGCATCTACACCAACGCCTGGATCAAGCTGGGGGTCGGCAAGTGCCGTTACGGCCTGATGCTCGGTGAAGACGCCATGGTTATGGACGACGGCGTCACCGCCCGCCTGGGTGACAATCATTTCCACATGACGACAACCACCGGCAACGCCGCCCGTGTCTTAGGCTGGCTTGAAGAATGGCTGCAAACGGAATGGCCGGAACTTCAGGTCTACTGCAATTCGGTCACCGAATACTGGTCAACCATGACCATCTGCGGCCCCAGGGCGGGTGACCTGATGGCCGAATTCACCACTGACATTGATTTGGACAAGGAGGCCTTCCCGTTTATGAGCTTCAGGGAAGGCACCGTCGGCGGTATCCCGGCGCGGGTCTTCCGCATCAGTTTCACCGGCGAATTGTCTTATGAAATCAACGTCCCGGCCAACATGGGTCTTGCCTTGTGGACGGCCCTGATGAACGCCGGAGAAAAGTATGGCATCACCCCTTACGGCACCGAGACCATGCACATCCTGCGCGCCGAAAAGGGTTACATCATTGTCGGCCAGGAAACCGACGGCACCATGACGCCGCTGGATTTGGGCATGGACTGGATCGTCTCCAAAAAGAAAGACTTTATCGGGCGGCGTTCCCTGTCCCGCGCCGATTGCGTGCGCGAGGGCCGCAAACAGCTTGTCGGTTTGCTAACAACAAATCCGGCGGAAGTCCTGCCCGAAGGGGCGCAACTGGTTGCCGATCTTAAACCGGCCCCACCCATGGACATGATCGGCCATGTGACATCGAGCTACTACAGCGCCACCCTGGGCCGTTCCATCGCCCTGGCCGTCGTCAAGGATGGCCGCAACCGCATGGGAGAGACCATCCACGCCCCCATGGAAGATAAAACCATGGATTGCGAAATCGTTGACCCTGTCTTCTTCGATAAGGAAGGGAGCCGCATCGATGGTTGAGAACTACATGAAACAAAGCGCCCTGGCCCACCTGGGCCTGAATGCCAGAAGCGCCCCGCAAGAACCCGTTGGTATCGAGCTCAGTGAACTTGCCGCCGGTGGGCATATCGGACTCAGGCTCGACGCAACCAACAAAATAATCCGTGAGGCGGCGGAAAAAGCCCTTGGCCATCCCCTGCCCCTCGAACCCAACACGGTGACATCCAAGGGCAAAAAACAGGCCCTGTGGATGGGCCCCGACGAATGGCTGCTGACAATGCCTGCCGATCAAACAGCCAAACTGCTGACCGCATTAAGCAAGGCGCTCGATGACTATCACGCCGCCGTCTTTGACGTGTCGGACAGCCGCCTTACCCTTTGCCTGTCGGGGACTCATGCCAGGGATGTTTTAAAGAAAGGGTGCGGCCTTGACCTGCACCCAAGGGCTTTCGGCCCCGGCCAATGTGCCCAGTCAACCCTGTCCATGGCCCATGTGCTGATCCACCAAAGCGCGGAAAACAAAAAAACCAAAGCCGCCACCTACCACCTGTATGTCCACCGCAGCTTCGCTCATTACCTGTGGACCTGGCTTGAGGATGCGTGCGATGAATACGGTGTTAAGGTCGGTGTCGGGTAAGGGGAATTTTCGCGCATGACAATAAGAAAAATTACGGCGTCAGGTGACGCCTATGGTGTCGGTCGAACGATTGGCGAGGCGATTGCAGAGACGGTACAGAACGTGACAGTCCACGTTGAAGAACTGGTCGCCCTCGAGCAACGCTGGAAAGGCTCAGACTACGTTGGCCAGATGTTGGCGGCGACGCGCCAGTCCTATCCGGCATATATTCACGAACTTCAAGGCATGGCCGATGGCATGGGTGTGACGTTCGAGCGCGCCTTTTTATGGAGTTGCCGCGGTGACTTGAGGTGGCCCGACAATAGCTCACCAGAAATTGCCGCTGGCTTGGGCGAAAGCTGCACAACGCTGATCATTCCGGCCACGCCCGATCAACCGGCAACCATCGCCCATAATGAAGATGGGTACGAAAAATTTGCCGACTATTGCTTTTGGATTTCAGTAAAACCTGACGGGTGTCCGGGCTTTGACAGCTTTATCTACCCGGGCATGATTCCCGGCCATACCATGGCCGTCAATCATGCCGGCATTGTCCAAACCATCAACGATATTACTGTCCATGATTTGAAACCCGGCATCCCGCGCCATTTCATCTGCCGGGCGGTTCTTGACTGCACGTCCGTTGACGCGGCCATTGATGTTCTTAAACGGACCGACCGGGCCGGTGGTTTCCATCACAATCTGGGATCAACCACTGAAGGGCGACTGGTTTCAGTTGAGGCACCGGCCAGTGGTTACGCAATCAAGGAAGTTACCGACACCCCGTCGGCCCACGCCAACCATCTGGTTTCGCCTGAACTGAAGAACAAGGAGCAAACGATCAGCCAGTCCACATCAGCGCGTCAAAGCCGTGCCGATGAACTTCTTGCCCAGGGCGCGCTTGCTGAAGGCGGGCCGACCCGCATTCTGTTTGAATCCAATCCAGCCCAAGAAATTCTTCGCACCCCGGACGATGCCAGCGATGATACCAATGTAACCCTGGCCACCGGTATTTTTCAACTCAGCAAAGACGGCGTCAGCTACGCCATTCATGACGGACCCGACAAGCAGAACGCTATCCAGGCTGATTTGCCGCTCGCCGACTGACCTTCAAAAAACGAACTGAAAGCAAAAACAACGACAGGATGGTGGCAGTAAAAATCGCTTCATACAGACCTATGGCGCCACCTTCATTTGCGATTCCCAGCCACCAGCCAAGTGGTGCCAGCACGATCATAAAGGCGAAATTCTGGATCAAGGCCGGGGCCCAGATGCCGCCTGCCCCCCGCAAGGCGTTGACCATCACCGCCTGACCACCATCGGCGATGATGATGATGCCGCAAAAGGCGACCAGCGGGGCAGCGGCGGTAATAACCGCCGGGTCATTGGAATAGGCGCTCGCCAGAAGGTCCGAAAACAAGCCGAACATCAATCCGATCAAACCCATGAAAACAACATTGACGGCAAGTCCGGTCCAGCCGGCCAGTTGCAGATCGGCCCTGTCATCGCGGCCCCGGGCAATCCCGACCCGCACCACCGTCGCCGAAGCAACACCAAGGGAAACCATAAAAGCCATTGAGATCAGGTTGTGGGCGATGGAATAGGCAGCCAGTGGCACAGCCCCCAGCCAACCTGCGAACAGGCCGATACAGGCAAACGCCATGGACTCGCCACCGATGCTGGCAGCCGATGAATACCCAATGCGCCGTTGTTCGGCCCAGGCCCGCCAACCACCGCTGGGCGCCAGCCTGACACCGAAAGTATGGTGATCGTGCATGGTCCAGATATAGGCGACAATCGCGAAAGCGAGCAACCAACGGACAACGGCGGTGGTTATCGCGGAGCCTTCCGCGCCCATGGCCGGAAAGCCCATATGGCCATAAATGAATACCCAGTTCATACCGACGTTGACAACGTTGGCGACGATCATCGCCAGCATCGCCGGTTTTGGCCGCTTGATACCTTCAAGAAACAACGACGAGGTTATGGTCACCAGATAAGCAGGCAGGCTTAAACCGAGAATAAACATGATCTGCCCACCGCCTTCGGCCAGGTCAGATGTTTGCCCCCCTGCCAATAGCAGTTGTTGCCCGAACAACGCGACAACACAACCGGCGAACCCCATACCAAAGGCGTAAGGCATGGAGCGCCGCCAGACCGCGCCGCATTCCGTAAATTTCTCCATCCCAAAGGCGGTCGATGTCATGACCACTGTTCCCATGACCATGCCAAGCAGGATCAGAAACACCGGCATGAAGGGCATCAGTCCGATGGAAAGGTAACCTAGCTCGGCGGTGCTGAAACGCCCGACCATGATGGTATCGACCAGAGCCATGGTCATGACACCCGAACGCGCTACGATGACAGGCCAAGACAGGCGCAGCACTTCGGACACGTGCCGAACCAGACGTTCTTTCAACCAGTTTTCGCGAATTGATTCCATCGACCACCCTTACCTTTTTAAGCAAAGACTGGCGATAGTTATTTATGGCTTAGAACGATGAATTTGGCTGCTCGAGAAAAGCCAGTTCCTCTGCCGTGCTCTCGCGGCCAAGGGCGATGTTGCGATGGGGGAAGCGACCGAAGCGGGCGATGATATCATGATGGGCAACGGCCCATTTCTGAAGATCTTCGTTTCCCGCCCTCTTGAAAAAATCAATACAGCGGCGCTGATCGTCTAGCGATTCGGAATGCTCGAAGGGTAGATAAAAAAACATCTGCTGGGACGAAGTAAGATTCTGATCAAAGCCCATGCGCACCGCTTCGTTGGCATAAGCAAGCGCCCTTTTATCACCGGCAAACATGGCCGCGGTATCGCGAAACAAATTCCTGGGAAACTGGTCGAGCAGGATAATCAGGGCCAGCGCGTCCATCTGGTTCCCCATCAGGCTGCTGTAACCGCCGTCCAGGGCGGCATCAACGTCGGCGGAAAATTTTTCACGGATCTGGTTATCGAAAGCAGGGTCTTTGGTGAACCATTCCGGACGACTGGTGCCGTAAACGTCAGTCCCTTCTTCACCAAACCAGAAATCACGAACCCGCTGGGCCACATCTCGATCACTCATGCGCTTTCTCCCTTTCGGCTCGCTGTGGAAGGAACCCACAGATATCCGTCGCCATCGATGATGAAAGCTTCGCGCAGGCCGTGCGGCTTGTCCATGGCGCCAGCCAGAACTGTGTAATCCAGATCGCGGGCTTTGGCTTCTGCATCATCGGGATCACGATCATAGAGGCGCAATTCAACGCCGATGCCACGCGCAATATCGTCTGACAAACTGCCCCTAAGCGGGTGATCATTGTAGGTGTGATCGGCGTGCAGCATCCACAAGGCCTCACCGCGCCTGAGCACCGCAAAATCCGGATCACTATAAACGATGGTGGCATCCAGAACCTGCGTCTGGAAAGCAAGCGCCGCCTCCACATCAGCGACCAGCAAGTTGACGCCCAAGCCTTTCAGGGTGCGGCCAAAATCGTCGGCTGCCATCCACGGATCGCTCTCGCGCTTTTTCATCTCTGCACTTTATATGTTTGAGTCAGGCACCGCCGCTTTTTTTTCTGCAATGAAGGCATTAAGGGCTTCGTCGATGGCCGGATCAATGGCCGGGGCCTGATAGCTGGCCAGTTGTTCCTTCCATTGCGTATTGGCGCGCTGGGCCGCATCAAGCGAGCCTTCCTGCTGCCATTGCTCGAAGGATTCATAATCGGCAACGGAGGAGCGGTAAAAGGCGGTTTCAAAATTGGCCTGGGTGTGAGCGCAGCCCAGATAATGGCCACCGGGACCAACCTCGCGCACGGCGTCCATGGCCTGCCCCGTTTCACTTAAATCAACGCCGCGGCAGACGACTTCCATCATCGCCAGTTGATCGGCGTCCATGATGAACTTCTCGTAGGAACTGGCGAGCCCGCCTTCCAGCCAGCCGGCCCCATGCAACATGAAGTTGACGCCGCCCATAACGCCCGGCCACAGCGACTGGGCGGACTCGTAAGCAGCCTGGGCGTCGGGCAGCTTCGATGAGCACAGCGACCCCCCCGAACGGAACGGCACGCCAAGACGACGAACCAGTTGGGCGGCGGCAAGCAAGACCTTGGTCGGCTCAGGTGTACCGAATGCGGGAGCGCCCGATTGCATGGACATGGTCGAGGAAAACAGGCCGAACACCGATGGCGCACCGGGGTTGACCAGTTGGGTAAAGGCGATACCGGCCATACCTTCAGCCAGCGCCTGGGCCAGCACGCCAGCAACGGCGGCAGGCGCCATCGCACCTGCGATAATAAACGGCGTGACGATGGTCCCCTGACCGGCCCGTGCGTAGGTCTTCAACGCCCCCAGCATGGTGTCATCGAAAGTCATTGGCGAGTTGGCGTTAATTAAACTCAGGGTAACGGCATTGTTGGCGACAAATTCCTTACCAAAAACGATTTCCGCCATGGCCACTGTATCGGCGGCGCGTTGGGGATGAGTAACCGACCCCATAAACGCCTTGTCTGAATACTTGATATGGGAATAGACCATATCCAGATGGCGTTTGTTGACGGGCAGGTCGACCGGTTCGGTTACCGTGCCGCCGGAATGGTGAATGGCCGGGGCCATATAGGCCAGTTTAACAAAATTGCGAAAATCTTCGATGGTGCCATAGCGCCGACCCTGATCAAGATCATGAACAAAGGGCGGGCCATAAACGGGGGCGAAGACCAGGGAATTACCGCCGATCCTGACGCTGCGTTTCGGGTTCCGGGCGTGCTGGATAAATTCACTGGGCGCGGTTTCAATGAGTTTACGCGCCATGCCCTTGGGAATGCGGACCCGTTCACCCTGAACGTCCGCACCTGCGGCTTTCCAGATATCCAGCGCTTCAGAATCATCCCGGAATTCAATACCGATTTCCTGCAAAATGGTTTCGGCATTGGCCTCGATGATCTGCAATCCCTCCTCACTGAGAATTTCCGTATAGGGAATGTCGCGGGTGATATAGGGCTGGCTAACAGATTTTGTAGCCTCGCGGGCCGTGCGCCGGGCATCGCGCCCGCGCCTGCGCGGCGCTTCAGAAGCGATTTCAGTCATCTTTTGGCTCCCTTAAAATAATTATTACCCTTAAGCATATAGGGGCTGAAAAAGCGCCACACTAACTCGCTTTCGCCGCCAACTGTTTCACCTCCGTCATTCATAGACATAAAGGCGAAAAGGAGACAACTTTTGTCGCAGGTTGATTAGCCGAGTGAGCTTCCCTCTTGCTACCAAAAAACAGTATAATTTGCAGGGTTTTCCCCTCCTCTTAATCAGGTTTGGAACAAGCGCATGAAGGAGATTTAGGGCATGTCGAAATTCCACAAAACCGCAAACGTCGTCATCATCGGCCTAGGCGGCATCACCGGGGCCTCGGTGGTGCATCACCTCATTGAGCGGGGTTGGGACAACATCATCGGTATCGACAAGTCAGGCATCCCGACCGATATCGGCTCTACCGGACATGCCTCGGACTTCTGTTTCAACACGATGCACGACCAAATGACGATCTACACGACGCGTTACAGCATCGACTTTTTTGAAAAGCGCGGTCGGTATTCGCGGATCGGCGGCATCGAGGTCGCCCGGAAAGGCGACGATGAACGCATGCGCGAGCTGGAGCGCCGGGTCAGTTCCGGTCGCGCCTTCGGCAGCCGCGTCTCGCTGATCACGCCCAATGAGGTGAAGGAGCGGATGCCGCTGGTCGAGGAAGACATGATCCAGGGCGCGCTCTGGGACCCGGACGCAGGACTCGTCATTCCGCGCTCCCAAATCGTCGCCGGCGAAATGATCCAGGAAGCAGAAGCAACCGGCAAGCTGGAAATCATGCCAAATACACCGGCAACGGGCCTCGACATTGAAAACGGTCGCATCAAGGGCGTCGAGACGTCGCGCGGTTTTATTGAAACGCCACAGGTCGTCGTTTGTGCCGGCCTTTGGGGTCGCCTGATCGCCGAAATGGCTGGCGAAGATTTACCGGTTATGCCGGTCGATCATCCGCTTACCTTCTTCGGACCGTACAATGAATTTGAAGGCACCGGCAAAGAGATCGGCTATCCGCTGCTGCGCGACCAGGGCAACTCCGCCTACTTGCGTGACACCGGCGATCCAAAAACTGCCGAAGGCGGCCAAATCGAATGGGGCTATTACGAAGAAAAAGAGCCGCGTATGGTGCATCCACGCAACCTTCAGGAAAAAGAAGAAGCCCGCCTGTCGCCATCCCAACGTGATCTTGAAATGGAACAAATCATGGAGCCGTTGGAACGCGCCATGGAACTGACCCCGATCCTGGGTGAGCTGGGCTACAACGAGAAACACTCCTTCAACGGCCTGTTGCAGGTGACGTCCGATGGTGGTCCGTCGATCGGCGAATCGCCGAACGTACGCGGACTGTGGTACGCCGTATCGGTCTGGATCAAGGACGGCCCCGGCATCGGCAAGGTGGTTGCGGACTGGATGACCGATGGCCGGACCGAGTTCGACCATCACGCGATCGACTACGCGCGCTATTATCCGATCCAGAAGACCGAACCCTTCATCCACGATCGCTGCTACGAGACAGCCTTCAAGATCTACAATCCGCCGGTCCACAACCGCGAGCCCTACTCCAAGGGCCGCCAACTCCGTTCGGCACCGTTCCATATCCGCGAGCAGGAACTGGGCGGCTATTTCATGGAAATCGCCGGTTGGGAGCGCGCCCACGGCTACGCCGCCAACGAGGAAGCTTTGCTGGCAAAATATGCCGAGCGCGTGCCGGAACGTCTAAACGAATGGGACAATCGCCACTTCTGGCGGGTCTCCAATGCCGAGCATCTGGAGCTCTCGGAAAATGTCGGCATGATCAATTTGAGCCACTTCGCGATCTACGATGTTTCGGGCCGTGATGCAGAACAGCTTATGGAGTATGTGTCCTCAAGCAAGGTCGCCGGTGATATACCGGTGGGCAAAGGTGTCTATACCAACTTCCTTGATGCGAAAGGCGGCGTACAAGCGGATCTGACCGTTTTGCGTCTTGCCGAGAACCGCTTCCGCGTCATTGATGGCGCCGACGCTGGCAACCGCGACAGCACCTATCTGCGCCGTATGGCCCAGGACAAGGAGTGGGCGGTGTATGTCGAAGACCGCACCGATCACTTCGGCTGCATTGGCGTCTGGGGCCCCAATGCGCGTGTCAGCCTTAAAAAGCTGGCCGACAATCCAGCCTGCCTTGATCCGGAGAACTTCCCCTTCGCCGGAGCCCGGGATTTCACCTTGCGCGGTGTGCCGGTGAAGGGTTTCCGTATCTCCTATGTCGGCGAGCAAGGATGGGAACTGCACTTCCCGCTTAGCTATGGCCTGGCCCTTTGGGACATGTTCCGCGACATCGGTATTACCCCGATCGGGATCGAGACCTACGCCAACAGCCGTCGGCTGGAAAAGAGCCTGCGCCTGCAGAACGCAGACCTGCTGACCGAGTACAATCTGCTTGAAGCCGGGCTTGCCCGACCGAAGGTAAAGGCCGCCGACTTCCACGGCAAGGCAGCCAATATCGAGCAACGCGCGCGGGCCAACCAACCGGCCTATCTGTGCACCATGACCATGGTCGACAACATCGATAAGGACGGTGTTGCACGTTTCCCCGTGGGCAACTGCCCGATCGTCCACCCCGCAACCAATGAGGTGCTGATTGACGAGATGGGGCGGCGCTCTTACACCACGTCGATTGCCTACGGCCCGACGCTCGGTAAGAACATCGCGCTTGGTTACCTGCCGTTTGAGCACTGTGAAGAAGGCCGTCAACTTGAAATCGAGTACTTTAACCAGAAATTCCCGATCGAAGTCTCCGCCGTCGGTTACAAATCCCTTTACGACCCCATGAACGAGCGGCCTAAATCGTAATTTTCGTTATCTAACGGGAATAAGAAATCCTCCTGAATAAAGGAAACCAAATTCTTCCAGAAAATTAGATTTAGGAAAGTAGATTTTTTTAAGAACTGAATGCCCTATCTAAGCCGGAATTACGACATAGTGGGAAGAGAGAGGAATATGACACTTCTCACCCTTCTGGTCTTGACTTCCAGAGACCGCGCCACCCGCAGGGTGCGAAAGCAATATGTCGCTTTTCACAAACTAAAAGTCTTCAATAAGACAATTATTGGCAGTTTTTGAATTAGCTTTTTGCTATTGGTCACAGATTTGGGGACCGGTCTGTCTAGGGAGATACATGATGGGCGAAGAAGAACAAGATCTGGATCTGGCGACGCTAAGTGATGATGAACTCGTTCTGCAAATGCACGACGATCTTTATGACGGTCTGGCTGATGAAATTGTCGAAGGCGTCAATATCCTTTTAGGCCGTGAGTGGGAGCCTTACGGGGTTCTGACCAAGGCGCTTGTTGAGGGAATGCGCATTGTCGGCGTTGATTTCCGCGATGGCATCCTGTTCGTCCCCGAAGTTCTGATGGCGGCCAACGCCATGAAAGCCGGAATGGGTATCTTAAAGCCCCTGCTGGCGGAAACCGGTGCCCCGAAAATGGGCAAAATGCTGATCGGCACCGTCAAGGGTGACATTCATGACATCGGCAAAAATCTTGTCACCATGATGATGGAAGGTGCCGGGTTCGAGGTTATCGACATCGGCATCAACAACCCGGTCGAAAATTACTTGGAAGCCATCGAGGAACACCAACCCGATATCCTTGGTATGTCGGCCCTGCTGACGACAACCATGCCTTATATGAAAGTCGTCATTGATGCGCTGGTCGAAAAAGGCATCCGCAGCGACATTGATGTCCTTGTTGGCGGTGCTCCTTTGAACGAAGCCTTCGCTGAAAGCATCGGCGCTGATCATTATTGCCGGGATGCGGCGATGGCGGTGGAGACGGCAAAAGAATGCATGTCCCGCCGTCAGGGTTCGGCGGCTGCAGAAATGGCCGGGAACGGCTAGAGGATATTATGTCACACACCGTGACAGCAAAACCTGAAACTCTGTTGATTGCTTGCGGTGCGCTGGGCCAGGAAATTGTCACCCTGATCGACATTCTGAACCTCGAAAACATCACCGTGCAGTGCCTGCCGGCCCATTTCCATAATACGCCGGATAAAATTCCGGGCGGGGTTGAGCAAAAGATCAAAGAGGCTGGCCAGCGCTTTGATCACATTCTTGTCCTTTACGGTGAATGCGGCACCGGTGGAAAGCTCGATGAAATTCTTGAACGTGAAGGCATCGAGCGCATTCCCGGTGCACACTGTTATGAATTTTTCATGGGGCAGGCCAATTTCAAGGACCTGTTCGATGCCGAACCGGGGTCATTCTTCCTGACCGATTATCTGGTCAAACATTTTGATCTGCTGATTATCAAGGGCCTTGGGTTGGACCGCTTTCCGCAATTGCTGGATGATTACTTTGGCAATTACAGCCAGCTTGTCTATCTGGCCCAGACCGATGACCCTGAACTTGACGCCACCGCCATGGCCGCTGCTGAAACACTTAAACTTGATTTTGAGCGCCGGTTCACAGGTTACGGTGGCCTTAAAGACATTTTAAAAGAAGAAAACAATGGCTCAGCTGACCATCGTCTACTGGCGTGATATCCCGGCCCAGGTCATCGTCAAGCAAGGGCGAACCAGTGCCAAGCGCCAGCTTTCCGATCTTTATCAAAAAGCCATTGACGCTGCGGCCATGAAAGCCGGAGCGGCGGATACAGACGCTTACCTGAATGACTGGCGCAGGGGTGATGCGCAACCTGTGGAAGGTGATGTGGAAACCCTGGCCGACACTGCCGTCGCTGACCTGGAGGCCGCTTATGGGCCTGAACGCTTAAAGGCATTGATCTCGACTGGCGGATTAGGAACGCCCTGAAAATGAGCAAAAACGCAGTCTATGAACCCGCTGGCAAAAGCCCTGTTGGTCGCCGCGCCAGGTCTTACACCATCCGTCGCTGGTCCGTACGCCATGCCCGGGGGCTTGAATGGTTTTATGATTTTTTTGCCGACATTTTGCTCAACCTTCACCCTTTGTGGAAAATGATCGGCTACGAGCGTGCCGAAGCACCCGTCGTTATCCTGGAACGGGCGGTTAAAGGATTCCTGTTTGATTGTCGCATGTGTGGCCAGTGCGTTTTGAGTTCAACCGGCATGTCATGCCCCATGAACTGCCCCAAGACCCTTCGAAACGGGCCTTGTGGGGGGGTCCGGGAAAATGGCAACTGCGAGGTTGAACCGGATATGCCCTGTGTCTGGATTGAAGCCTGGAAAGGCAGCGTCATGATGAAGAACGGGGCGCGTATTGAAAATGTTCAAGTACCGCATGACCAAAGTCTGCGCAATACATCGTCCTGGTTGCGCGCCACCGCCGAGCGAGCGCGGGAGAGGCAGCAATGAGCGATACTGAATACCACGACCTGCTCGAGCAACTTCCCGGTCATTCATCGCGAGGCCGACTTGAACGCATCTTGAGGCGTGGCGACTTTGCCGTCACCGCCGAGCTCAATCCGCCGGATTCGGCTGATCCCAACGAAGTCTACGAACGGGCCGGAATTTTCGATGGCTGGGTTGATGGCATTAACGCAACGGATGGCTCGGGCGCAAACTGCCATATGTCCTCAGTCAGTATTTGCGCACTTCTGACCCGCGTTGGTTACGCGCCGGTGATGCAGATATCGTGTCGGGATCAAAACCGCATTGCCATTCAGGGCCATGTGCTGGGCGCAGCCGCCATGGGTGTTTACAATATCCTGTGCCTGACCGGTGACGGAGTGCAGGCAGGTGACCATCCGGGTGCCAAACCGGTCTTTGATCTGGACAGCCTGTCGTTGCTTGCGACAATCAAGCAAATGCGTGATGAAAATTGTTTCCTGTCGGGGCGTATAATCACTGAACCGCCAAGAGTATTTTTGGGTGCCGCCGCCAACCCCTTCGCTCCTCCCCACGATTTCAGGGTCACCCGCCTGGCCAAAAAAATCAAGGCCGGGGCGCAGTTCGTGCAAACCCAGTACTGTTTTGATGTACCAATGCTGGAAAACTATATGAACCAGGTCCGCGATCAGGGCCTTGATAAGGAATGTTTCATTTTGGTAGGTGCAGGACCGCTGGCCTCGGCAAAGACAGCGCGCTGGATAAGGACCAACGTGCCGGGTATCCATATCCCCGACAGCGTCATCAAGCGCCTCGAAGGGGCGGCGGATCAAAAGCGCGAAGGGCGCAACCTGTGTGTCGAGATTCTGCAACAATTGCGCGAAATGAAGGGCGTTTCCGGTGTTCATGTGATGGCCTACCGGCAAGAAGAATGGGTCGCTGAAATTGTTGAGCGTTCCGGCGTGCTAAAGGGCCGCAAGCCATGGTGCAAGGAGATCAATCCCGGTGACTATGCTGCCGCTGAGGCCATGGACGCCTTGATGCATGAAAGCAGTTAATGTGGGCAACGCCGCAGCTGGCGTTATTGATGTCGTAAACGGGAAAGTCGAGCGCCTATACTGATTTAAAAAGAAATTAAATTTACAAACCATTGATTAGAGAATAAAGACCATGACCGAAACCATCATCAGCTCCGCCAGCCGCGAAGTCGTCATCGGCTTTGACAAACCTTTCTGCATTATCGGTGAGCGCATCAACCCGACGGGGCGCAAACTTCTGGCCGCTGAAATGGCCGAAGGCGATTATTCAAGGGTCGAATCCGACGCCCTGGCACAGGTCGCAGCCGGGGCCCATATGCTTGATGTCAATGCTGGCATTCCCATGGCCGATGAGCCAAAAATCCTCGCTGAGGTTGTGCAGTTGGTTCAATCACTGACCGATGTTCCCTTATCCATCGACTCGTCCATTGTTGAAGCCCTGGAAGCCGGTCTGGCTGTCTATAAGGGCAAGGCGCTGGTCAATTCAGTGACCGGTGAGGAAGAGCGTCTTGAACAGGTATTGCCGCTGATTAAAAAATATGGCGCGGCTGTGGTTGCTATCTCAAATGATGAAACCGGAATCTCTGAAGATCCGGACGTGCGCTTTGATGTCGCCAGGAAAATCGTCGAACGTGCCGCCGATCATGGCATCCCCGCCTGCGATGTCGTCGTCGATCCATTGATCATGCCGGTTGGCGCCCTTAACGACGCTGGCGCAGTGGCCTTTAAATTGCTTCGCCGCCTGCACGATGAACTTAAGGTCAACACCACGGGTGGTGCATCAAATGTCAGCTTCGGTCTGCCTAACCGCAACGGCCTGAATGGCTCTTTCATTGCCATGGCCATGACAGCCGGGTTGACATCGGCGATAACCAATCCCCTGCACCCGGAAGTTGTCAGCGCCATTATGGGGGCCGATGTGATGATGGGCCATGACCCCAATTGTACGCGCTGGATCAAAAAGTTCCGTGAACCGTCACCCGAAGGTGCCGATGGCGGCCGCGAAGGGCGCAGGCGGCGCAGGCGTGGCTGAAGAAGATTTCCTGATTGCCTTTATGCCTTCAGGCAAGCGGGGACGCTTTGCCGCAGGTACCCTGGTGCTCGATGCGGCTCGTGATCTTGGTGTCGATATTGATTCCGTTTGTGGCGGTCGTGGAATTTGCGGACGCTGTCAAATCACCGTCGGCGACGGAGAATTCGCCAAACTTGGTATTACTTCCGGCCCCCGGAACCTCAACGCCATCAGGGCAGTGGAAACCCGCTACGACGACGTAAAAGGCATGAAGGCCGGGCACCGTCTTGGTTGTCAGGCACGCATTACCGGGGATGTCGTCATTGACGTACCGGCTGAAAGCCAGGTCCACCGGCAGGTCGTGCGCAAACGTGCCGAAGCCCGCGATATCATCATCGAACCCGATATCCACCTTTATTATATCGACCTGGCCGATTCGGCAGGAATGATGCAGGCCCTTGAGGAACAGTGGGGTTTGAGTTCACTTGAGATGGCAGTCGAAGTGCCGGAATTCGACGACAAAACCCTGACCGTCGCCATTTGCAACGGGAAAACGATCATTGCCCTATGGCCCGGCTTTCACGAGGCTATTTACGGCATTGCCTACGATGTCGGCTCAACCACCATCGCCGCCCATCTGTGCGATCTGGCGACCGGCGAGGTCAAGGCGTCAGACGGTTTGATGAACCCGCAAATCCGCTTCGGCGAGGACCTGATGAGCCGCGTGTCTTACGTGATGATGCACCCCGGCGGAGAAAAAGAACTGACTGAAGTTGTCCGCCTGGCCCTCAACAATCTGGCCAGCACCGTTGCTGGTGAAGCTGGCATTACCGTGGATGACATCCTTGCCGTGACCATCGTCGGTAACCCTGTCATGCATCATCTGGTGTTAGGGCTGGACCCGACCCCGCTTGGCGTTTCGCCCTTTACCCTGACCATTGACAAAGCCCTCGACATCACCGCAAACGAGGTTGGATTGGCTCTCAACCCCGGTGCCCGCTGCTACATCCCACCGTGCATCGCGGGCCACGTCGGGGCCGATACAGCGGGAGTGATTTTGTCCGAGGCCCCCCACAAGTCAGATGATATTGTGTTGATCGTCGATGTTGGCACCAATGCCGAAATCGTGCTTGGCAACAAAGACAAACTGCTGGCTTGTTCCAGCCCGACCGGCCCTGCTTTTGAAGGCGCGCAGATAACCTCTGGTCAACGTGCCGCCCCCGGTGCCATCGAGCGTGTCCGCATCGACCCTGGGACCCTTGAACCACGCTTCAGGATTATCGGCAGCGAGGTGTGGTCAGATGAAGAAAGTTTTGATAGTCCTGTTACCGGGATTTGCGGTTCGGGCATTATCGAAGTGATCGCCGAAATGTTCCTTTCAGGGATCGTCACGGCTGACGGGGTCATCGACGGCAATCAAGCCACAAGGTCGCCGCGAATCATTGCCGACGGGCGCACCTTTAGTTACCTGCTTCATGACGGCGAGCCGCGCATTATGATCAGCCAGAACGATGTTCGCGCCATTCAACTGGCCAAGGGGGCGCTTTATGCCGGGGCTCGTTTGCTGATGGACCGCCTGGGTATTGATACGCTGGACCGGATCAGTCTGGCCGGGGCCTTCGGTAGCCACATCGATGTTAAGTATGCAATGGTGCTGGGGTTAATCCCCGATTGTGACCTGGCCCGCGTTTCAGCAGCCGGTAACGCTGCCGGAACTGGTGCCCGCATCGCCCTTTTGAACCGCGACGCGCGGGCCGAGATAGAAGCCGTCGTGGCCCGGGTCGAAAAGGTCGAGACGGCGACCGAACCCGCCTTCCAGCAACATTTCATCGAGGCCATGGCTTTCCCTCATAAAACGGCCGCTTATCCCAATTTGAGCAAAGTCGTCAGCTTGCCTGAAAAAACAGATGGCGCGGACAGCACAAACGACAGACCACGACGGCGCCAACGCCGCCCCCGTACATCGTGAACGGATCAATGAACCGCACTGTTTGGGCACTGGCCGCACCCATTATGCTGTCGAATGTCTCGGTCCCTTTACTGGGTGCTGTTGACACGGCTGTTGTTGGTCACCTGCCCGGTGCGCACCATATTGGCGCTGTCGCCATTGGCGCGCTGATTTTCAATTTCATCTATTGGGGCTTTGGCTTTCTGCGCATGGGGACCACCGGCTTCACCGCCCAGGCCCTTGGCGCTGGTGATGGCGACGAAGTGCGCTCCATGTTG
>JACNJU010000190.1 GCA_014382375.1 Rhodospirillaceae bacterium | reverse complement strand
TACTGGTTATCCTTATTTGTGGGTCAACAGGTTTTGGCACAGCTTATTTGTTACCAAAGCTGGATTACCTGCCTGACGGCAACCGTAATTTTATTCTGGGACGCATCCAGCCGCCGCCTGGATTTAACCTCTCGACGACCTATGGTATCGCCGAACGAATAGAAAATTCTGTCAAACCCTTGTGGTCACGGATCAGCGGGGAAGAGTCAGAGCCGGGACAGCCACCGAAAATTGCGAATTTTTTCTTCCTGGCGTTTCGCAACTACACATTGATTGGAGCCAGTTCTGTTGATGTTACCCGGTCCGATGAACTGGTGCCGGTGCTGCGCAATAGTATTTTCAAGGAACCGGGAATGCGGGGAATTGTCGCCCAGTCGTCGATCTTTGGTCGCCATATTGGTGGCTCGCGGGTTATCAACCTGGATATCTCAGGCGAAAACCTGGATCATATACTGGAAGTGGCGCGCGATGCCGACCGCTTGCTCAGCCATGCCATGCCCAAAAGCGAAGGCAATCAGGTGCGCCCAAGGCCGGGACTTGAAATTGACGCACCCGAAGTGCGCGTCTTGCCTGATCTGCAACGCCTTGCGTCGGCGGGGCTGACAGCCCGGGAGCTTGGGCAGAGTATTGATGTTTTGAACGAAGGTGCGCGGGTATTGGAGCTCAATGTCGGCTCAAAACGTATGAATATGACGCTTAAGGGACCTGACAAGATTGTCGATTCGACGCAAGGCATTGAGAATTTACCCATTGTCACGGGTTCCGGAGACATCGTGCCGGCAAGTTCCCTTGCCGATATTCAGGTAACCGTTGGCCCTTCAGAAATCCGGCATCTGGACAGGATACGGGCGGTCACATTGCAGATCCGCCCAGCCAAAAGTATTCCCCTCGAAACGGCTATTTCGACGATTCAGACGGAAGTTTTCGACATGTTAAGATCTGAAGGATTGCCCGATGGGATAAAACTCAGCATGTCGGGGGCTGCCGATGATCTGACGAAAACATGGAACGCGCTGAAACTTAACCTGCTGGTCGCAATTGTCATTGTCTATCTGGTGATGGCGGTGTTGTTTGAAAGCCTGCTGTTTCCTGTCATCATCATGTTTTCCGTACCGTTGGCAACAGCGGGGGGCGTTGCCGGTCTGGCCCTGTTAAACACCTATATAACCCAGCCGTTGGATATGATGACGATGCTGGGTTTTGTGATTCTGATCGGAATTGTAGTCAACAATGCGATCTTGCTGGTCGACCAAACCCTGCAGCATTTACGTCAGGATAATATGGAACCAAAGGACGCCATATTAGCGGCAACCCGCAGCCGCATGCGGCCAATTTTCATGTCGACGCTGACCAGCATTTTCGGCCTGCTGCCGCTGGTCGTTTTTCCCGGCGCCGGGTCAGAGTTGTATCGGGGATTGGGATCAGTCGTGGTTGGTGGCTTGTCACTGTCAGCGATCTTGACGCTTGCGATCATCCCACTTTTGCTTACCGTTCTATTGAGAAGCCCGACAGGCGCAACAGAACCAGCTATCCACAAACATAAGCAGGATGCAGTTGGGTAATTTGATGTATGTTGTCATAAAACCAAAATGTGCTGATGCAAAACAGACTAATTTTCAGTATCTCTGAATAGCTACGAGTTTATCATTTTTGTTTGTGCTGAGAATCGACCTGTTTTGACCTATGATCAGGGATTCGAAATAAACTTGGTCAGTGAAACGACATGACGACAGAAACCGGCAATCCCAAAGATCACACTCCCTGTCTATCCACCAATTTTTTAAAGGAGACAGATTGGTCAGTTTTGTCATCTCGGGAATTTCAACTTCTCAACGAAAATGTTACGTGCAGTGAATATGGGGTCGGGGAATATATTTTCTATGAAGCAGATCCCTGCAAGGGGCTTTACCTTGTTAAAAGCGGTCTCATCGCTGTAAAAAAAATCGACATAGAAGGGGAGCAGGTAATTTTACGCCTGGCCAACCCAGGAGACACGCTTGGTTACCGACCTTTATTGGCGGGGGAACAACATCGTGCAGGGGCCGAGGTCATTAAGGCGGCGAGCATTTGTTTTCTACCAATGGCAATAATGCGCCAATTGCTTATCAGCAATCATGAACTTGGTGCGGGCTTCCTCAAGCGTACGGCCCAGGCGCTGGGTGAGGCTGATAATCGCTTTTTTGAAGCCGTTAGCCTTCCGGCGCGAGTTCGGCTCATTCACCTGTTGATGATATTGCGTGAACGTTGTGGGTCCCTCATTGATGATGGAAGCTTGTTTCTGGAACTTCCCCTTACGCGTCGTGACATGGCGTCAATGTTGGGGATCAGGCCTGAGTCACTATCGCGTCTAGTGCGGGAAATTGAAAACGAAGGGCTCGCACATTTTTCCGGGAGCAAGATAACCATCTCTAATCCGGCTTCCCTGCTCAGGGAACTGGATGCGGGCCTTCATCAGTTGTAACGTCTCTATTCCGTCGTAAACAGCCAAGAAAAATGACAGGAAGCGGGATGGATTTTCGCGCCATTTCGTATGTATTTCCCCCTTTTTCGGACTCCTACTTCAGGCTTTTTATGAAAGCGACAAGGTAATCCTGCTCGGTGATGTCGGTAATGGAGACATGGCGCATGCGGGTACCGGGTAAAAATTTTTCATTATCGTAAATCCAGTCACGCAGGTAGTTATCATCCCATACGAAATCGGAATTTTTCATTGCCGTTGAATAAGCGTATCTGGGAAGGCTTCCGGCCTTTCGTCCGATAATACCGAATAAACTTGGACCAAAGGCATTCCTGGAAGGATCCATGGAATGGCAGGCAACGCATCGATGTTGAAAGGCAGCTTGTCCGGCAGCAATCATTGCATCTTTGTACAACTGGTCTTCATCCGCAAAAGTTATGTTGCTGGACATCAGTATTACGACCAGTGCTGCCAGGCAGGAAAAAAAGGCCTTTTTCATTATTTGCGTTCCCATAG
>JACNJU010000045.1 GCA_014382375.1 Rhodospirillaceae bacterium | reverse complement strand
CGGGCCGCCATTTCGGCGCTGGTGAAGTTGGCCCCGCCTGTCACCATGACATCGCAGCCGGGCAGGAATTTAAGGGTGGCCGGGTTCGGAGTGCCTTCGGTCTGGATGAACATGATTGATTTTGCCTTTGCTTCTTTATCTGTCAGCGTAACGCCAGTAAACGGAAGCCTCATAAATGGGCCTAAGTTAAAAAAAATTCAAGAGGGAAGCGGATTTTTTAAACACCTTACTTCCGCAAAAAACCAATCGTTTCGCGTACTTCCTTAAGGATCGGTTCTGCCATTTCCTGGGCCCGCACAGCGCCTTCATTCAGCATGCCATCAACGTATCCCGGGTCCCCCATCAGGCGGCGCATTTCATCCTGGATTGGGGATAACTTGTCGACGGCCAGATCGGCCAGATGCTGCTTGAACGTAGAAAACTGTTCGCCACCAAAGCGTTCGCAGACTTCCTTGATGTCACTGTCTGACAAAGCCGCGTAAATACCCATAAGATTTGCCGCTTCCGGCCTGCCTTTAAAACCGTCGGGGCTGTCCGGAAGGGCATCCGGATCGGATTTGGCCTTGCGGATTTTTTTGGCGATGGTGTCCGCATCATCGGTCATGGTAATGCGTGACAGGTCGGACGGGTCGGATTTACTCATCTTTTTGGAGCCGTCCCGCAGGGACATCACCCTGGTTGCGGCACCAAAAATCAGCGGTTCGACAACGGGGAACAGTTCTTTCTTAAAGTCATTGTTGAACTTTTGGGCGATGTCGCGGGTAAGCTCAAGGTGTTGCTTCTGATCTTCACCCACTGGGACATGGGTCGCCTTGTAGAGCAGAATGTCGGCGGCCATCAGGCACGGGTATGCGAACAGGCCGATCGATGCGTTCTCGCGGTTCTTGCCGGCCTTCTCTTTGAACTGGGTCATCCTGTTCAACCAGCCCATGCGCGCCACGCAGTTGAAGATCCAGGCCAGTTCGGCGTGTCCCGGCACCTGGGACTGGTTGAAAACAATATTGCGCCTGGGATCGATGCCTGACGCCAGAAGGGCGGCGGCGACTTCGCGTGTGCTAGCGCGCAACTCGTCGGGTTCCTGCCAGACGGTAATGGCGTGCATGTCGACGACGCAAAAAAGACATTCATAGTCGTCTTGCAAACGCACCCAGTTTCGGATTGCGCCAAGATAGTTGCCAAGATGAAGATCGCCAGTAGGCTGAACGCCGGAGAAAATTCTGCTCATAAGTTTGGACCTTAAAGCCGTTGAGAAGGGAGGCGAGTTTATGGAGGCATATCCCGGGCGGGTCAAGGGGCGGGCTTCATCATTGATATTGGCGGCAAAAAAATCAAAACTCAGGAAGCTTTAAAAAATATACGGGTGCGAGGAATGAACAACAAAAAGACAGATAAAACCGGATCGTGCCTGTGCGGCGCTGTCGCTTTCATCATTTCAGGAGACATGCGAAATATCGTCGCATGTCATTGTGGTCAATGCCAGCGGACCCACGGTCATTATGCAGCGTACAGCCGATGCCAGCTGGAGGACTTGAGCTTTACCGAAGATCGCGGCTTGAAGTGGTATCGCTCATCCGAAAATGCCGAAAGGGGTTTTTGCGGTGAATGCGGGGCTTCAATATTCTGGCGACCCACCGGTGGGGATGCCATCAGTGTCGCCGCCGGCAGCCTTGATAGTACGGGCGATCTGAAACTTGTTGGTCATATATTCTGTGACGACATCCCGGACTATTATTCCCTTGAAGATGACCTGCCTAAATATCCCGGTTCTTCAAAGGGGGGGTTCGATTGATTTCCCAAGGGCTTGATCAAGCACCCTGGCCAAAAGGGCGGCCCAGTTGTCTTGTCCTTTTTCGTCGGTTATCAAATCCTGTCGTATTTCAATTTCAACCGTATGAATACCGCGCCGTTCCGCGTGATAGGGAATGGTGTAAACATTGTCGTCGTTCATGGAATAAGGCTCGTTGTCGCCGACCAGGACGTCCGGCATTGCAGACAAAATCCTGAGCAACGAGTTTGCAAGGCGACGTTCGCGATTGTAAATGACGCCAATATGCCAGGGACGCGGGGCCGCTCCCGTCATCGCCGGGGTGAAGCTGTGCAATGTGACCAGAACTTTTTCTCCCCTATCCAGTTCTGTCTCAATGCATGCGTGGAAAGGCGTGTGAATATGATCAATCCGGTTCTGTCTATCGTCCGGAGAAAGGCTCTGATTGCCGGAAATGGTTGTTCCGTCACTTTGTGTTGTAACAAGTTCCGGGTCATCGGGGTGCCGGTTGCAATCAATCACAAGGCGTGAATAAGGCTGGGTGATCAGGGTGGCGTCCAAGTGGTGTCGCAGTTTTTCTGCGACACCAAGGATACCGATATCCCAGGCAATGTGTCGGTTAAGGTCTGATTTATCGAGACCAAGGGTGCCCAGTGAGTCGGGAATTCGGTTTCCCGCATGTTCGCAAACCAAAATCCAGGAGCTGTTGGTTCTGGTATGCTGAACACTGACGGGTCCGGTTTCGCCAAGGGCAAACACAATGGGCGTCCTTTTCAAGAAAAAAGTCCCGATGGCAGTTAACCCGCCGCCGGGACTTCAATCACGAACGAAGTATACTTAAGTATAAAAGTGACGGAAAGTTCCGTCTGTTTTTATTACTTCAGGTACTCTTGCCAAGCATGCCCATAACGGCGACAGCGACCGTGCCGATTGCCAGCAACATGCCCCAAGCCATGAAAAATCCACCAACTGCTCCCATTTTTGCCTCCATTCTTAAGCTTGTTTCTTGAGCGCGATAACCATCATCTACATATCAAATGACGACCATAAAAATACCGTAGCCCAAGTAATTCGGGTCGGCAATAATGATTTAGGTCACATAAAGTAAGCAGGGGCCTGACTTTTTCCCTCGTGGTTCATATCCAAAAAGCCGTAAACAATTGAAGGGCACCTCGAATAATGCCTCATTTCGACGATGGTAGATTGAATCCGGCCTGAT
>JACNJU010000185.1 GCA_014382375.1 Rhodospirillaceae bacterium | reverse complement strand
GCAAAATGGATATCGATATCTGGGAAGTCATTGAGGCGGCGAAAAGCAAGCCGTTTGGTTACATGCCGTTTTATCCAGGGCCGGGATTAGGTGGCCACTGCATCCCCATTGATCCTTTCTACCTGACCTGGCGGGCCGAACAGTTCGGTCAGAAAACCCGTTTTATCGAGCTTGCCGGCGAGATCAACACAGCCATGCCAAACCATGTTGTTGAAGTTCTGGGAGGCACCCTAAAGGAACGCTTCGACAAGAGCCTGGATGGCTCGAAAATATTGATTCTCGGCGTCGCCTACAAAAAGAACGTCGATGACGTCCGTGAAAGCCCGGCCTTCGCCATTATTGAATTGCTGGAAGGGAAGGGGGCCACGACCGCCTTTTACGATCCGCACGTGCAGAAAATCCCGACAACCCGCGAACACATGGAGTTGGCGGGACGAAGCTCAATAGAGTGGACTCCGGAGGCTTTCGGCGACTATGACGCGGCCTTGATCGTTACTGATCATGACGGGGTGGACTATGAAGTGCTAACCCAGAAAAGTTTGCTGGTCATCGATAGTCGTAACGCGACCAGGGACATCATCAATAAGGACGACAAGATCGTTCGGGATTGAGCAACTACAGTAACAAACGTATCAACGAATTAAGATAATACTTAAGGGAATAAGCGTGATCAACAAGACGACATTACATGAAAACCTGGCCGGTCGAAGTGACGTCAAGGTCGGCTCGGAGCGTTCGTTCGGGTTGGTTTCCTCTGTCGTTTTTATTGTTATTTCGTTGTTACCCCTTTTCACAATGTCCGATCAGGAAGGCCAGATGCGCATCTGGGCGCTGGTCGTCGCCGCTTTTTTCGCGGGCATCGCGCTAACCGTGCCACGATTGCTGGCTCCCTTGAACAAACTATGGTTCCGCTTCGGGCTTCTTTTACACAGGATTGTTAATCCGTTTGTAATGGGGCTGTTGTTTTTCTTAACCGTCACACCCACCGGGTTGCTGATGCGCGCAATGGGCAAGACGCCCCTGCAGCTTGGTTTTGATGATAAAGCCGATACATACTGGATTCCCCGAACGCCACCGGGCCCGGCACCAGAAACCATGAAACGGCAATTTTAGGAAAGAACGAAGCGTTGAGTTTTCTTGCTGAATTATGGATGTTTCTTCGGGAGCGAAAGAAATTTTGGTTGCTGCCGATCATCGTCATGATGGTGATCTTTGGTGGCCTTGTGGTGTTAAGTCAGGGTTCTGCCGTCGCGCCTTTCATTTACACGATCTTCTAGGGAAAAGGCCTGAATGCGTATTTTGGGGGTTTCCGCCTTTTATCACGACAGCGCCGCCGCCCTTATTGAGGACGGGCGGATTGTCGCGGCCGCCCAGGAAGAACGCTTCAGTCGTAAAAAGCATGATGCGGCCTTTCCTGATCTCGCCATATCCTATTGCCTGGAAGAAGCAGGCATTGGTTTGAGCGATGTCGATTTTGTCACTTTCTATGACAAGCCCTTCCTGAAGTTCGAGCGTCTGCTGGAAACCTATCTGTCCTATGCACCAAAGGGATTTACCTCTTTCAAGATGGCGATGCCGATCTGGCTTAAGGAAAAGCTGTTTCAGAAAGATCTTTTGAGAAAAAAGCTCAAGGAATATGACGCCGGTTTTGACTGGATCAACAAGCTTCTGTTCTCGGAGCATCACTTCAGCCATGCCGCCAGCGCCTTTTTCCCGTCTCCTTTCGAGGAGGCCTGCGTCCTGACTATGGACGGCGTTGGCGAATGGGCGACGACCTCGGTTGCCGTGGGCCAAGGCAGCAAGCTGGAAATGACAAAGGAAATTCATTTTCCTCATTCCCTGGGGCTGCTTTATTCGGCAATGACTTATTATACGGGCTTCAAGGTCAATTCCGGCGAATACAAGGTGATGGGGCTGGCCCCATATGGGGAGCCAAGATACGCCCGGCTAATGCTGGATAACCTGATCGACGTAAAAGAAGATGGTTCGTTCCGCCTTGACCAGAAGTACTTCGATTATTGCACCGGGTTAACCATGACCAACCGGGCTTTTGATGATCTTATGGGTGGCCCGGCGCGTCGGGGGGAAGAGTTGCTGAGCCAGCGCCATATGGATCTGGCCGCATCGATCCAGGCGGTAACGGAAGAAGTGGTGCTTAAAATGACCCGCTCACTGGCAAAGGAAACCGGGCAGAAGAACTTGTGCCTGGCCGGTGGCGTGGCGCTCAACTGCGTTGCCAATGGCAAGGTTTTGCGCGACGGCGCATTCGAGAACATCTGGGTGCAACCTGCAGCCGGTGATGCGGGTGGTGCACTGGGGGCGGCACTGGCCGCCTATTACGTTCACAAAGGCCGGCCGCGCAGTGTCTCAGGCAATGGTGACGCCATGAATGGCTCGTACCTGGGGCCGGATTTCTCTCAAGCCGATGTTGAGTCGCGCCTGACACACCTCGGGGCGAAATTTGATAGTTTAGATGAAGCCGCCATGATTGAAACCGCAGCCCAGGCACTGGCAGATGGCAAGGCGGTCGGCTGGTTTCAGGGCCGCATGGAGTTTGGCCCGCGCGCCTTGGGGGGACGCTCCTTCCTTGGCGATGCCAGGTCACCGGAGATGCAAAAGCTTCTCAATCTGAAAGTCAAATACCGGGAATCCTTTCGTCCCTTCGCCCCTGCCGTCCTGCGCGAAGACGTCAGTGACTGGTTCGAGATTGATGAAGACAGCCCTTACATGCTGATGGTCGCCGACGTGGCCCAAAAACGGCGTCTGCAAATGAGCGAAGAAGAAATGGCCTTGTTTGGCATCGACAAACTGAACGTCCCGCGTTCCGACATTCCCGCCGTCACCCACGTCGATTATTCGGCCCGCATTCAAACAGTACACGAAGATACCAATCCGCCCTATCACGCCCTGATCAGCCGCTTCAAGGAACTGACGGGCTGCCCGGTGATCGTCAACACCAGCTTCAATGTCAACGCCGGAGTAAAAATACACCAGTGGCCGGAGTAAAAGTACACCACGGAG
>JACNJU010000072.1 GCA_014382375.1 Rhodospirillaceae bacterium | reverse complement strand
TCGTGATTCTAAGCGAATATCGCTGAAAGGGCGCTAATTTTTAGAGATGCCCTAACGCCACTGAAAAGCGCCGGGTCATCAATTCCTAATCGTCTTCAAGCAACTCATTAACAGCCCGCAAGCCCTGCATGACGCCGACGTCGAGCCAGGAATTCGCACCGGAATCCGAATTAGCGATGGTTATCAGGCCGAATGGTTCCCGTGCCGTGATGTGGGGGCCATCATCGAAGGTCATGCCTTTATCGAACAAATTAAAATAGGTGTAGCTGTAACCATGGGACCAACGGTTCAGGGTGATGGCTTCAATGTCGCGATTTGACTGGAAACCAAAGGGGCCGAACATACCATCAAGCTGGGCGTTCACCTCTGCCTCGAAATCTGCGAACTCCAGGGAAATAATTTCATTGCGCCCCTCCCTGAACTGATCGCGTGGCTCCATGCCGCGCTCCTCAGGTACTGGAACCCTGATCAGGGTGATTGGCATCGGATCATTTGGGTCTTCGGTTGCTGTGTAGCCACCCATGTTGACAGGATATTCGGTTTGTAGAAGGTGATAATAGCTGGTCGGACAATAAGCGGCACCAATGCCGGACTTCTTGATTGCCTGCCAGTTCTTGATCATCACATTGGCGAAGATGTAGGGGATTTTGACGTTGGAGGCCAAGGCCTCTTTCTGGTCATCGGGCAATTCCGGGACAATATGGGGAATAATCATATTCCAGCATGCCATCACAACACCCTTTGCCTTGACGCCGTAGGCCTTGCCATCGTGGATATAGGTAACACTGACAGTATCAGCATCATCAACCGGGCCGTCGTGTTTGGCTGCGATGACGGTGCTGTTTAGGCGGATGCGGGTATCGTTTTCCGGATCGTCGAGCGCTTCATAATCAAATTTTGCCAGGACCACAGATTCAGCACCTTCGCCGGGTGCCACTTCCGGGATCATGGCGCGCACGATGGTACGGCAGAAACCTGCGTTACCATCGGGGAAATGATGCACGTAACCGGCATCTTCCGGGTCCGGCTTTTTCGTCATTCGGTAAAAACGACCAATCTTGATGGTGCCCGGAAGTCCCGATTCAATACCTTCGCTCAAGGAAAGAGATTCTGCGCCAACTCCATTTTCGTCGGTTGGCAGTTTGCGAATGAAATCAAGAGTCGCTTGCTCTCTGATATGCCAGTAGGTGCGCAGGAATTTTTCATAGGGGTAACGATCAAAATTGAAATCGAGCTCATCAATTTTTTTGATGATGTCTCTGGCACCATCTTCCTCGTAAAGTTTGGTCAATTCTTTCTTGGCTTTTTCGGGCATTGGGGTTTTGGCAAACAAGGACTTGAAATCCTGGGATCCTTCTTCAAGCCCCGGCATGACCGGCGCCATGCCACCAAGGTCAGCAGGGATCACATGATCCTTTCCCCAGGTTTTGGCGTCCATGTAAACTGCGCCGCCAAGGCCGTGACGTTTGAACCAGTCATAATCGTAATGATCGTTCTCGAATTTTTCCAGGTTGATGCCTAAGTCTTCAAGAAGGTCCACATTTCATCGGGCCAGTTATCGATGTTGTCAAACCCCTGTGAGCCTCCATAAGTCATCCGCATTTGGCCGCCGCTCTCAAATTCGTTGCGTTTGGCATGGCCGCCGAAATCATCGTGGTTATCGAGGATCAGCACTTTCGCTTTCCAGTCATGTGCATCCTGATAAAAATATGCGGCCGCCAGTCCACTGGCACCGCCGCCGACGACAACCAGATCGTATTCCTCGCCGGTTTGAGTGATTTCTCCCCAATCTTCGCGGCCCTCGCGCGCGAACTCGTGGGCGCGTTCGTATGCACCGGGGTGGCTTCCACGCATACCGGTCCAGGCGGGTGGATAATAGGGCGCATCCGGACCGGGCCAGACCGCCTCTGCCTCTCTGGCGTGGGCGGTGCCGAACAGGTAGCTTTCGCCGATAAGGGCGGTCCCTGCGCCAATTAGGGTGCCGTTGAGAAAATCACGTCTGGTAATGCGATTTCTGGACATGAGAGTCATCCTTTAAAAAGGGTTTTTATTTTGGCCAGCTTATCAATTCCTGGCGTTGTTGACCCAGGCCTTCGACACCCAGTTCGACGACGTCTCCCGGCTTCAGGTAAAGCGGTGGTTTGTGACCAAGACCGACGCCGGGTGGGGTACCTGTTGAAATGACGTCACCAGGCATCAGGGTCATGTATTGGCTCAGGTTTGAGATTATTTGTGCGATGCTGAAGACCATGTACTGGGTGGAGGAGTCCTGACGACGCTCGCCGTTTACATCGCACCAGATTTTCAAATTTTGTGGATTGGGAATTTCATTGGCGGTGACAAGCCATGGCCCTAATGGGCCGAAACCGTCGAAGCTCTTACCCTTGATCCATTGACCGCCGCGTTCGATTTGGAAATCACGCTCTGAATAATCGTTCATCACCGCGTAACCAGCGACGTGCTCAAGGGCCTTGTTTTCGCTGACGTATTGGGCGCGGGTGCCAATAATAGCGGCCAGTTCGACCTCGTAATCCGTACAAACGGAGTCTTTTGGTAAAGTCAACTGATCGTTAGGGCCAGCCAGGCAGGTTATTGCCTTGGCGAAGACCAGTGGTTCAGGCGGTAAATCAAGTTTTGTTTCTGCTGCATGGTCAGCGTAGTTAAGGCCAATAGCGAGAATCTTGCCTATTCCGCTGACTGGCGGGCCAAAACGCGAAGGCGCATCGACAATGGGCAGTGAATCCGGATGATGTTCCGACAATTGCGCCAGCCGCTCCGGGCTCAGGGTGTCGGGGTCGATATCATTGATAAGGCTTGAAAGATCGCGAATGCGCCCCTGTTCGTCGATCAGTCCCGGTTTTTCCTGGCCGCTAGGGCCATAGCGTAACAATTTCATGAAAAGTCTCTCCCAAGGGCGCCCCATGGCCCTTTTACAGATTAGCGCCCCTGCTGAGCGGGTCAACACCTGATCAGGTTTGGTATCGCTAATGAGGTAATAGATAAAATTTTAGATAAATGTATTTTAAATAAAAAGTAAAAATACATCCATTTAATACTTTTGTGATTGTCAAAATAACATATTAAAATAGTCATAAGTAGATATCTATAAACATAGTTTAAATACAGAGAAAGATTTTCGTAAGTTACATAAATGAAGACTCTCATGCGTATGCTGATCAAAAAAACCACTGCCCTGGCCAAGAAAGATGATGGCTCGACCGTTGTCGAATTTGCACTTGTTGCGCCGATTCTGGCGATGTTCCTCGTTGCCATTGTTGAATTCGGCATGATCATGTTCAGCTCCATCCTTATGGAAAGTGGTCTTCGCGATGCTTCGCGTTTCGGTATTACGGGACGCGAGTTAACCGGGCAAACCCGCCTTGAGAGTATTGTTCAGATTATCTCTGATCGCACCATTGGCCTGATCGACATGAATGCGGCAACTGTTGATGTCATGGTTTACCCAAGTTTTTCCGATGTTGGCACCGGTGAGGATTACGTCGATGGCAATGCAAATGGTACTTATGACGCTGGCGAAACCTATACCGACAGTAATGGAAATGGCGCATGGGACAGCGACATTGGCGTCGCCGGTGCAGGCGATACAGGCGACATCGTGCTTTATCGCATCAGTTATGACTGGCCGTTGCTGACTCCGTTTGCTTCTCATTTTATGGGCGATAGCGGAGCATTTACACTTCAGGCCAGTATCGCCGTCAGAAATGAACCCTGGACAGCAAGTGGGGGCGGGGCATGATTTTCAAATGGGTCCGCCGTTTATTGAAAGACCAGAAAGGCTCCCTCGCCGTCGAAATGGCGATGGCGTTGCCGATCCTCGCCGGGTTGTTGTTGAGTGGCATCGAGGTCACTCGTTTTGTCCTCCTGAACCAGAAAATCGAACGGGCCTCGGCGACCATGGCTGATCTGGTGTCCCAGGCCGAAACACTGGCCGAAGGGGATCTGGGAAATCTGTTCACGGCTTCAGGCTATGTTGTCGAACCTTTTGATCTTGCCGACGAGGGACATATTATTGTCTCGTCAATTGGCATGTTGGGTACAGCCAGCCCGGTGGTGAACTGGCAACGCGGTTTTGGTAACGGTAGTGGTGCCAGCATCTTCGGCCCCGAGGGAACAAACGCCGTGCTGCCGACTGGTTTTGTTATTCGTGATGGGGAAAGCGTTATTGTCGCTGAGGCCTTCTACGATTTCGCTCCGGTTTTTGCTGGCGGTGTCATGAGCCCTTCGACCCTGTCGCGTTATTCCATTCTTCGCCCCCGCTTCGGTGCCCTGGCGACGCTGCTGCCTTAAATCCGGTCTCAGGCATCTGCCATTGGACCAATAAGCCTTAGTACATGCCCGGGATAAGTCGGTCGGTCGTACGGGCGTATTCTGCGTATTCGGGAAATGCCCGGGAAAGAACTCTCTCTTCATTGTCGATGCGGCGGAGCTGAACCAGGATGTGCAGGAAAAAGAAGCATAGAAAAGGCAGCGTGAAAAACTGGACAAGAATGCCCAGCACGGCAAGTTCTTCAGCCACGTATAGGGGATGGCGGGCGAAGCGATAAGGGCCGGTCGTCACCAGCTCGCGGGCTTCTGCCATCAGACTGAATGACCGCCCCAGGTGCGAGAGCACATAAAACGAAAGGCCGCTTCCAATACAAACCAGAACCAGACTGACCAGGCTTTGGGCAAAGGTTGGCTCGGGGGCCGGAAGGGCAGTGACGAAGACAAACATGAATGTTCCGACGAGGGCGGCCACCCGCGGCCCTAATCCCGCCGCCTTCTTGATCGGTGGTTTGCGAATCAGGAACAGGATGCTGAGCAACGAAATAAAGACGATTTTTGAAAGGGACGCTGCCACATGGACGAATATTTCTATTGCCGTCACCGATTCTGATAATTGCAGGTAATTGATCAGGCCGACCACCTCGGCAAGCAGGAACACGCCGAACAGGGCCGCAGGTAAAAAGCCGCTGAGCCGATTAAACAGTGAGCTTTCGGTAATCCTGCCGAAAAGGCCGAAATGCCGACCTGAAAGTCCGGCTTGTCCGGCAGCGGTCATTGTCGAATATCCTCTGTTGGAAGGGCTCATATCCATAAAATCCTTATAGCTCGTGTTATTTTGATAATCTGAGTTCTGATAAATGACTGGCGATCTCATGGAAGACCTGCTGCAGGGCGGCGGCGTCAGGGGCGTAGTGGTAATAGGGCGAGCCCGGTCCACTGGCGACACCTTGTAAAAGAGTTTGCAGGGCGCTGCCATTGTTGGCGAACTGAATGACGTAGACGATGACACCGTCGGCCTTGATGTTGTCTGAAATCAACTGCAGGCGGGCGTCCATGTCTGGCCTGGCGGTGCCACCCAGTCCGAAAGTTCCCTTGTATCCATCCCCCGAGCCACCGTAGTTCTCGCCATCGGTCAGCAGAACGATGGCCTGTTGGCGGTTCATGGGTGGATTGGCATCGGCCTCGGTAAAGGGTGACTGGGGTTTAAGAACGCGCCAGGCCCAACCCAAACCCTGGGGGATGTTGGTGGTGCTGGTCGGGTTTTGAAGATCATTAATGGCGCCCTGAATAATAGCCTTGCTGTTTTGCTGGGGGGTAATGCCGTGGGACAGGCATTGGCGGCATTCACTGCCGCCTACGGCTGACGTGCAGGTGCCGCCCGATACCGGTTCGCCCTCGGGACCAATCGGTTGCC
This sequence comes from Rhodospirillaceae bacterium, assembly GCA_014382375.1. Classification (GTDB taxonomy): domain Bacteria; phylum Pseudomonadota; class Alphaproteobacteria; order Rhodospirillales; family JABHCV01; genus JACNJU01. Next base: position 9,732 of record JACNJU010000072.1, on the reverse strand, counting down.
ATGCGGGCCAGTCGGAGATCGCCGTCGATACCGGCGGCATCAGAATGTCGGCGTCGCTATCAGGATTTGCGTCATCAATGAAGCGGGAATAAACGCAGCCCTTCCAGTCGGCTGGCGGGGCGGCCAGTAGGGGAACAGGGGAATTATTGGCGAAGTAGACTTCGCTTTGATTGATTCCGGTTTCGGGGTTTGTAAAGGCGGCAACGGGTTGGGTTATGGTGGCGCCTGAATTGAAGATGCTTCCGTCTATGGTGATGTTGACTTTTGCGTTCCAGGGCACCAGACCGATCTTCAGCAAATCCTTGTTGCCGCTGTTACCAAAAAGGATGTCGACAAGAAGCAACGCCGCCTCGCGGGCCGCAGAAATCCGGCTCTGGGCACCCGCAGACGATGACATTGAGCCTGACATATCAATGGCAAGAACCAGATCGAGCATTTCTATTTGGCGGGTAATTTCTGTATTGGAGCTAACGACAATGGTGTCATGGCCGATCAGGCGCATAAAAGTCGTCGGGATGGTGGCGCTGGCGCTTAATGTAATGGTTTCATTATCCGTATCGATGTTGACCTGGGGACCCGAAAGGACGGCATCCATATAGCCGGTTGGAAAATTGGCATTGAAAAACATTTCAATATCCTGGTCACGGGTGGCGCTGAAAAAGGCTTTTCCACCGGCAAGGCCGGCTGCGTCGAGGGCCGATGACAGGCGGGACTTGACCATGTAGGCGCGGGCAGTGTCTGTGCCGATGCCGATAAAACCAATAACAGGAACAATGGCAAAGGCCAGGTAGATAGCGACGGCTCCCCCATGATCCTTTCGCAGGTGGTGGAAGAATAATGTCGCTGTTTGCCATATGGAATTAATGAAGTTCGGCATATTCATGGGAATGATCCGGTTAACATTACGTATGTATACATAAAGTATAAAACAAAATTAGACTTGACCAAAAATAATAAAATATAAGTAATAAAATTGAATATTTATTATTTATTCCCCTAAAATTTCAATAAAATTTTATCTATTTTAATCCGCATGTAAAGCCGAATGGAAGGGAGCTTGAGCATCGACATGCGTGAGAATTCCATAAAATTTTAGATAAATTAAATTTAAATAAAAAACAAATAAAAATGAAATATATATAGTTTTTGTTAGTGAATTATTATTTTGACTATATTTAATGATGGCGATTATTATTTATTCACGATGATTGAAGTCGACCCAAATTACTTATAGGAGAATGTTATGAAATTCGAAACCCTGAATAATCTGCTGAACGACGAATCCGGCGCAACCGCCATTGAATATGGCCTTATCGCCGCCCTCGTATCAGTCGCCGCTATCGCCGCTTTAACGGCTATGGGCACGTCTTTGAACGCCATGTTCACTGCCGTTTCGACAGCCCTGACCTCCGCCGTTACTCCTGGTTGATTGCAGATAATGTCAAAAGAAGTCCCTCCTGGACAATAAGTCCACCCTTCGGATCGTTCCTTCCCCGGTCCGAAGGGGGGGGGGAGAAGAGGAAAGGCCCTCTTCAAGGAATTTTCATTTATCCATTAATTTAACAAACCGACCCCAAGTCACTTTAACCCCAAAATGACACAGGCCCCCAAGCCATGCATTTCCAACCCACCATTGATACTTTTGTAATATCATTATTCCTCGGGCTTCTTGTGCTCGCAGCGATTAACGATGTTGCCGAATATCGCATTCCCAACCGTATCAACCTGGCCATTGCCGCCTTGTATCCTGCTCACGTCCTGGCCAGCCCGGTTTCCGTTGACTGGATGGGCGGATTGATTGTCGCTTCCTGCGCACTTGCTCTCGGCGTTGCTTTGTTTGCACTTCGTCACATGGGTGGCGGTGACATTAAAATGATTGCAGCAACGGCGCTTTGGGCCGGACCGCTCGGCATCACGGAGTTTCTGTTTGTTACAGCCCTGGCCGGTGGTCTCCTGGCAATTGCAAAGTTAGCCCCGGTCCGTGCTGGTCTGGCGATGACTATTGGCCGCCTCACTGGTGTTGAAATCAGGGAAAGCCACTATGTCGCCCAAATTCCTTACGGCGTCGCCATTGCATTTGGCGGCTTCAGCGTTGGTGCCCTGATCCTCGGCGCTGGCCGGATTTTATAGGAAGGGTATAGAGATGACTTTGAAAAATATCATTTTACTACTGATCGCCCTTGGTACTGCCGGCATGACTGCCATGCTCGCCAATAACTGGATCAGTTCTGAACGCGCCGCCTTCCTGGCATCGGCCCCCAAACAGGTGATTGAAACATCAACTGTTCAGGTTCTCGTGGTTAATACAGAGCTCAAGGCGGGCAGCTTCGTTCGCAAGGAAAACCTTAAATGGCAGCCCTGGCCGGAAGAAGGCTCGACCGATGTCTACGCCCTTAAAGGTCAGCGCGACATCAAGGATTTCATCGGTGCCGTCGTCCGCACATCGATTATGCCCGGACAGCCAATCACGGATCGTCAGGTCGTCCATCCGGGGGACCGGGGATTTCTGGCGGCAGTCCTTCAACCGGGTAGCCGCGCCGTTTCGGTTCCTGTTAATGCCACATCAGGGATTTCCGGTTTTATTTTTCCCGGTGACAAGGTTGACCTGATTTTGACATCCCAGTTCAACAGCAAGAATTCCGAGGGTGACAACCGTTCCCGTCACGTCAGCAAAACCATACTGAGCGGTATTCGTGTCCTGGCTATCGATCAAAAAACAGAAAGCAAGGATGGCGAGGTCAGCCCGGCCAAAACGGTAACCATGGAAGTGACTCCCAGGCAGGCCGAAAAAGTTGCCATTGGCATGGTCATGGGGTCGCTTTCCTTAAGCCTGCAAAGTCTGGCCCGTGACGAAACCGGCATGGATGGCAGTACCGCCAAAAAACCGACACGGGATACGGGTCGAGGCTTCACCCTCGATACGGATGTCAACGCCCTGGTCGCGGGTCTGACTAAACGCCCCGGCAAAGGTATGACAGTAAACGTCTTGCGCGGCAGTGAAGTCGAGCAGGCTGCATTTTAAGGAAGCACAGTGATGACAAGCAAACAATCCATGCCCCTTATCAAGCGTTTTTCAGATTTCGCCCTGATGGCAGCCTTCGCACTCGCCATGTCGGCAAATATTGCCAGTGCCCAGCAAGTAGCCTCGACAACCGGGCCCTTTAAATTGCAGGCCTCCACTGGTCAGCAAATTCAGTTTACACGCCCCGGTGGGGCCGTAGACGTGGTCGCAAGCTCCGGTCAGACTCTCGAGTTGGAAGTTTCCAAGGGTCGCCTGATCCGTCTTGACCGCCCGGCCCAGACCGTCTTTATCGCCGATCCGGAAATTGCCAATATTCAGGTCAAGTCGCCAAGCCTGATTTACCTGCTTGGTAAAAAACCCGGTCAAACGACACTGTACGCCGTCGATAGCAAAGAGCGCGTGCTCGCCAATATCGATATTACCGTCACCCATAACCTGGGCCGTCTGCGCAGCATTCTTGATGAACTGCATCCCGGCTCCGGTGTTCGCGTCGCCAGCATTAATGGCACCCTTGTGCTTGATGGCACGGTTCCTTCTGCCAGCGCCGCCGAGGGCATGCGCCGCCTTGCCGCCAGCTTTGCAGGGGACGAGAAGAATATCATTAACCGATTGGGTGTTACCGCGCCAAATCAGGTCAACCTGCGGGTTCGCGTCGCCGAAGTCTCCCGCGGTGTCGACAAACAATTGGGCTTTAACTGGTCGATCCTTGGTTCCATTGGTGGTTTCTCGCTTGGTTTGGCGACGACCAATCCGTTTGCAGGAGCTGTCACCCAGCATACGTTGAGCGTTGGCAAGAATATCGCCGGTTGGGATTTCAACACCGTCATCGACGCTCTGGAAGAAGAAGGACTTGTCAGTGTCCTGGCCGAACCCAACCTGACCGCCCTTTCGGGCGAGACGGCAAGTTTTCTGGCCGGTGGTGAATTTCCGATCCTGGTGCCGGATTCCGATGGTCGTGTGACCATTGAATTCAAAAAATTCGGTGTCTCGCTGGCCTTCACCCCGACATTACTGGGCCAGGACCGGGTCAACATGCATGTCCGTCCCGAGGTCAGCCAGCTTTCGTCAACCAATTCAGTAACCTTGAACTCCTTCGTGGTGCCATCGCTGACGACACGGCGGGCTGAAACGACTGTCGAATTGGGTAGCGGTCAAAGTTTTGCCATCGCCGGTTTGCTGCAAAACAATGTCACCCACGATATTTCCAAGTTCCCCGGCCTTGGCGACGTGCCGGTACTGGGCGGGTTGTTCAAATCTGACCGTTTTCAGCGTGACGAGAGCGAACTTGTGATTATCATCACGCCCTACATCGTCAAGCCAGTCTCCAACAATAAACTGGCCACCCCGGTCGATGGTTTCGCACCCCCCCACGATATCGAACGGATTTTCACCGGCGGCGTGAACCGCCGTAACCCTAATCCCGGACAGCCTGTCACCGTCGGACGTGGCGGCAAGACCCTGATCGGTCCTGTTGGTTTTCAACTGGATTAGTACTGGAGAACGCCTATGTTAATCGGACCCCAAACGATCAAACAATTCCTGGCAGTTGTATCCATAACTCTGGCTGCAGGGTGCCAAGGCATCCCCCATCTTGAGGATTGGTCCAACGTCCCCGAATCCAAAAAGCCGCAAGTCAACCAGGTTCAATACAGTCATCAGGTTTCCTTTGCTCCGGCCAGTGCAGAATTAGGCCGCATTGAAGGTGATCGCCTGCTGGCATTTCTTAACAATGCCCAGGCCGCAGCCAAGGATTCGTTTTATCTGGTTTCGGGAAATCCGGAAACTCCGGCGGCTCTCAGCGATGCCCGCAAGACCATGGTTGCCGACTATCTTTCGACTTTCGGTGTGGCAATTAGAACCTTGCCCGGTGATTTTGCTGTCAAATCGCCTGCCGGTGACGCAGTCAACCTGATTATCAGACGCCATGTCGTCACTTTGCCAGGCTGTCCTGACTGGAGCGGTGATCGTTTCACCTATAACAACGTGCCGACCAGTAACTGGGGCTGTGCCAGCGCCACCAATCTTGGATTGATGGTGGCCGAACCCGGCGATCTGGTTCGTGGTCGCGATGGGGGATACGCTGATGGCGAGTATGCCGCAACATCAATCAGCAATTATCGGAAGGGCGAAACCAAAAGCCTGAGCCCTGAAGATGTCGGCACCACTCAAAGCCAGCAAAAAACAGGGGAGGGTCAGTAATGTCCATGCCAGCCCTGAATATTTCATCCGCACGCGCATCGTTCCTGGCCGTCGTTACCGATGATGTGACCCGCGCCATGATGGTTGGTATCGCCATCAATAATGATTGGGGCGAAGATCAGGTATTGGAAGGCACGGCTGCCGACGCCGCCGAAGCACTGGCCGAAATTCCGACACCCGAAAGGCTGGTAATCGATCTTTCAGGAAGCGCCGACCCGCTCGCCGATATCGATGCCCTGGCCAAGGTTTGCATGGCCGACACTCGCGTGATCGCCCTTGGTGACATCAACGATGTCCAGTTGTTCCGACATTTGATGGACATGGGTGTGCAGGATTACCTGCTCAAACCGGTTTCTGCTGAAGACCTGAAGGCTGCGTTAAATCGCGCCGAAGAGATCGAAACCGCGACACCGGACGATAACAGCCAACATGGCCGTCTTGTTGCTGTGGTTGGTGCTCGTGGTGGTGTCGGGGCCAGTACGGTCAGTGCAAACATCGCCTGGATGATGGCCCATGAGCAGGGTCTGCGTGTTGCCCTGATTGATCTTGATCTGTATTTCGGAACATTGGCTCTGGCTCTCGATATGGAACCCGGTCTGGGCTTTCGTGAAGCCCTTGAAAACCCCAGCCGCATTGATGGCCTGTTTATCGAGCGGGCGATGGTTCGTGAAAGTGAAAATCTGTACATCCTGGCGGCGGAGGAGGGGCTTGAAAATTCATTCTCTTTCGACCCCAAGGCTCTGGACCGCTTACTTGAAACCCTGCGCGCCGATTTTGATTGTGTCATTATCGACCTGCCACGCTTCGCCGCACGTTCGCAAATTTCAACCCTGATCCCACCGGCTTCTGTGGTTGTCGTTTCCGATCCGACTTTAGCCGGAATGCGCGATACCCAACGCCTGACCAAACTGGTTAAGACCGTCACGCCGGGTTCGGATTTATCTGTTGTCATTAATCGCGTTGGCAATTCCAAAAACGGTGAGCTGACGGTCAAGGATTTTGAAAGTGGCGCGGAACTGAGTGTTGATCATCAAATTCCCTTTGATGTTAAATCCGCAATCCTTGCAGAAGGCGCTGGCAAGACCGTTGCCGAAATTGCCAAAACAACCAAAATGGCTCAATCCCTTCGTGGCCTTAGCCGTGACGTGTCAGGCCGCCTTGAAGACGTCGTCCAGGTTCCCATGTGGAAACGCCTGATGGGGAGGGGATGATGTCATTTGGTCGTCGCAACAAAGGAATGTCCAAAGGCTTTGGCGGGGCAACAACAAGTGCCGAAATCGTGGCGCTTCCGACAGTGCGCAAAACGGCACGTAGTGATGAAAACTCCCGTGACCGGGATATGGGCAAGGTTTTGTCCGCCTGCAAACGGAAGCTGGACGAGGAATGTGAGTTCAGTGAATGCTTCACACTGTCGCGCACTGAGTTGGCGGAGAAAATTTCCGCGATCGTCGATATTGAAGGGCCAGACCTGGATGCTAATGACCAGCGCGATGTGGTCACTGCCGCCCTTAACGATTTTCTGATTGATGCCAGGCGAAATAATCCCGACGAGACAATAAAAGCCGATGCGGCACCGTCGCTGGCACCTATGAAAAATCCATCATCGGCCTCCCAAAGCAGCATTGAAGAAGCCAAGAAAAAAGTTCAACCCATCCTGATGGACAAGATGGATGTATCCAAGGCGATAGCCCTGCCACGGGCCGAGTTAAGCGAGCAGATTGGCGCCATCGTCGGGGAAATTCTGGCCGAACAGAAAATGCGCCTTAATTTGCTGGAGCAGCGGGACCTGGTAACCACCCTGATTAACGATATGCTTGGCCTTGGCCCGCTCGAAAGCCTGCTCGCTGATGAAGGCGTTACGGATATCATGGTCAATGGCGCAAGCCAGGTTTATGTGGAACGTGGGGGCAAACTGGAATTATCGGACGTTACCTTCCGTGACAACGCCCATGTCATGAGCATCGCCACTCGCATCGTCACCCGAATTGGGCGGCGTATCGATGAATCCTCGCCCCTGGTCGATGCCCGGCTGGAAGATGGATCGCGCGTTAATATTATTATCCCGCCGCTGGCCATTGACGGGGCAACCATTTCCATACGTAAATTTGCCAAACAAAAAATCACTCTGGATGTCATGGAGCGTCAGCAAAACCTTTCGCCGGAAATGGCCAGGGTGTTGAAAATCGCAACCCGCAGCCAGCTCAATATTCTAATTTCGGGCGGTACCGGCTCTGGCAAAACCACGTTGCTTAATGCCTTGTCCAGAATGATCGATGTCGGTGAGCGTATTGTTACCATTGAAGACGCCGCCGAACTGCAGTTGCAACAACCCCATGTTGTGCGTCTGGAAACGCGCCCGGCCAACCTTGAAGGCGATGGTGAAATCACCCAGCGCGACCTGGTTAAAAACGCCCTGCGAATGCGCCCTGACCGGGTGATCCTTGGTGAAATTCGCGCCGGTGAAGCGCTCGACATGTTACAGGCCATGAATACCGGCCATGATGGATCCCTTGGAACATTACACGCCAACCGTCCGCGTGAGGCCCTGACCCGGCTTGAAAATATGGTCGCCATGTCAGGCGTGAAATTACCGACCGAAGCGGTCCGCACCCAGATTGCCGGCGCGGTCAATATGATCGTACAAATTTCACGGATGCGCGATGGTGTGCGCCGAATAACCCACATTACCGAAATCGTCGGCATGGAAGGTGACGTCATCACCACCCAGGATTTGTTCAAGTTTTATTTCGAGGGCGAAACCCCTGATGGAAAACTTTACGGCAAATTCCGTTCAACCGGCCTGAAACCTCACTTTGCCACGCGGGCTCAATACTTCGGCCTGGAGCGTGCGTTGATCGAGGCGATGTCTTCCGCCCCGCAGGAAAATGAAAGGGAGCCGAAGTCATGAACGTGACCGTTGTCTTTATTTTTGCGGGTGTCGCCATCAGTTTTGCCAGTCTGATTTTTGCCCTTTCCAGCATCTCATCAAAACCCAAGAGGAGAATGCAGAGCCGTATCGAGACGATCCGTTTGCGTGCCGCAGGCCAGATCGTCGTGCGTGGTGATGAAAACGCCAGGACTGTCAAAAAACAAATCTCCAGTCGTTTCCCGTTGTTCGAGAGGCTGGCTAAGCGGTTTTTGCCAAACCAGCAAATGCTTGAAGCCCGTCTGGCCCGCACCGGTCGTGAAATTTCCATTGGCGGCTATGTCATGGTTTGCGCTACCACGGCGTTAGTGGTGATCCTGATCGCCATGGTGATACTCGCCCAACCGATAGCGCTGGCTTTATTGCTTGGCGTCATTGCCGGTGTTGGCCTGCCTCATCTGTTCATTGGCCGGATGGCGACAAGACGGTTGAAACAGTTTACCGAACAATTCCCTGACTCCATCGACCTGATTGTTCGTGGCCTCAAGTCAGGCTTGCCGGTAACCGAATCAATTGCTTCCGTCGGTCAGGAAATGGCCGATCCTGTGGGGATGGAGTTTCGCGATATTTCCGACCGGATCAAATTCGGCCAACCCCTGGACGAAGCCTTGTGGGATACGGCCAGGCGTCTCGATACGGCGGAATTCAAATTTTTCGTCATCAGTATTTCAGTACAACGCGAAACCGGCGGCAACCTGTCAGAAGCGCTGTCGAATCTCTCTGACATCCTGCGCCGCCGTCGCCAGATGGGCTTGAAGATCAAAGCCATGTCATCCGAAGCGAAGGCCAGCGCCATTATTCTCGGGTCACTGCCGTTTATCATGTTTGGCATTATTTTCGCTCTCAACCCGGAATATGAAATGGCCCTGTTTACCGATCCGCGTGGGCAGATGATGTTGGGAACGGGCCTCGGCATTATGACCCTGGGTGTCCTTGTCATGAACAAAATGATCAAGTTCGAGATTTGATATGAGCATGTTGGAACAAATGACCGGAATGGGTATGGATGTGCTGATCACCGGAACCGCCGGGCTCGTCGCCTTTTTCAGCGTCTTTATCGTCTGGCAGGCACTGATCCGCCGTGACCCCCTGACAACCCGCGCCCGCTCGCTTGGACAGCACCGGGCTAATCTGAAAGCGGGAATGTTGAAGGCAAATACCAATCACTTCCAGCGGGTCGAGACAGTCTCATTCATGCGCACTGTCACCAACCGTCTGAACATGTTGAAGGGTGCGCATGTGGCGAAGGTGAGCGAGAAATTGATGCAGGCGGGTTGGCGCTCCAAGGACGCAATTGTCATTTTCATGTTCCTGAAACTCACCCTGCCCATCGTTCTTGGTGGGGTCGCGGTCTTTCTGGTTTACGCTCTGGGCATTTTTGATGTGCCACCGATGGTCAAAATACTGATCTGCATGTCGGCCCTTGTTGCTGGCGTCTTTGTTCCCGAAGTTGGTGTCAGTCATGTGATCAAAAAACGCCGGGTGCAATTGCAAAGGGGATTGCCCGATGCTCTCGACCTGTTGGTCATTTGTGCCGAATCAGGACTGGCCCTGGCCGCTGCCCTGACGCGGGTGGCTCGCGAAA
>JACNJU010000068.1 GCA_014382375.1 Rhodospirillaceae bacterium | reverse complement strand
ACAGCCGCTTTTTGCTGACCCGACAGATTGCGCAGTTCGCTTTTAGATTTTGCCAATTTAACGCCCAAACGAAAAAAGAATCCGCGAATAGCAAAAGTATAGAGCTGTTAATTTTAGTATGTATCAGAAATGTTTAAAATAATGTTTAGGAAGGGCTGCTGTCGACTTCATGCCAGCGACATTTCATGCGCAGTTCCCCGGCTGTGTTGGCGACAATGGCGAGGCAGGATTTAACGCTATCTGGGGGGATCCACACAGCGATACGAATTTCATACTGGTCGTCACCCTCACCGGGCATACTATCGGAATTCAGGCGAACGATATTGGCGTTGAACTGGCCGAAGACTTCACAAAGACGGGCTATCAATCCTGGTCGGTCGCCACCTTGCAAGACAATGCGGTGGGTTATATGAGCCGATTCTGCGTGTATGGGTGAAAGATTGAAATTGGTAACGGTCACGTCGGCGTCGTGCAATTCATCCAGACCCGATAGTTCCTTTTTCAGTTCCTCAAGATCAAGACTGTCTGGTAATTCGCAGACTGCGGTAAATTCGGCACCACCGCCCAGAACGGCGAAGGTGGTATCGCCAAGATTGACGCCCAGATCGTAAAGGAGGCCGGAAATAGCTGAAACAAGGCCGACACGGTCGGGACAGATAATGGAAACGAGGACAATTGTAGGCATGCGTGTATTGCTTTCATTAATATGTCACGAAGTATACTGCTGATGAAATAATAGCCATGATGGGACTGTTTGTCAGTCTTCGTGTGTGATCAAGGAAAAACCGATGTTTCGTTTTGCTTTACTGGTTTTTGTCTGGGGACTGATTTGGGTCGGGCAGGGGGCTGCCCAGCAAGCAGGACAACGGCCAGCACCTGAAAATCAGGTTCAGACACCTGGCGTCGGTGAACAACGTGGCGCGATGATGTTTCGCCACCCCAAACAAGGTTATCTGATTGCCATTCCACCAGGTGCCATTGTCGAGCACCGTGACGAAGTCAGCGGCATCGCCATGAAGTCGCGAAAGGGTTACATGATCACAGTGCAAACGAGTGACGCGAAGACAGGTACGCCGCTTCCCGATTTGATGTCCAGGCTTGAACAGCGCTACCTTGGCAACGGTCGTCCATGGTCTCGCAAACTGGGTGGACAACCATCCAAACTGGCAGGGCTTCCGGCATTTGAAGCATTGTATGAAGGGGCCGGGTCGAGGGTTCGCGTTATCATCACACGAGATAGCAAATTTGATTACGCCTTTATTTTTATTGCGCCCCCCCAGGAATTTGACAAGTTGATAGGTGATTTTAACTGGGTTTTGCAAAGTTTTCGCCCTGCCCATGGTGGCAAGGATGGAAACGTGTCAGTCGCCGCTGGTGATGGCCTTGTTGAAATGATGGCGGGCAAGGTTCAGCATCTGAAAGATGGCGGACTTGGATTTACAATCGACTATCCGTTTTCATGGAGGGTGGAGCAGGGTAGAGGTCAGTTTATCGTCATTAGTGGCAAGAAGGGAACGCCCGCCTATTTCGCCACCATCCATATTCAGAATGTTCAACCACCAGCTGGCGCTGCCAACATAACCCAGGCAACTGAACGGGTTGTTGCAGATTTGAAGCGCCAGCTTAAGGCCGCAGATTCCAGCGTTCGCTTTCCAGGACAAGGCGCTTACCGATACGCAAAAGACGGGCTAACCCTGAATGGTCTTCAGTTTACCGTTGAGTACGAGCGTAATAATCAGAAATACAAGCAATGGACTGTGGTGTTGGCGCGACCGGATAATGGCATCGTTCATGTCTGGTCCTACGCCGCACCGGAAGACCGCTATCAGCGTTACGGCGCGATTGCGGGTCATATGCTTCAGTCGTGGCAAATTATTCCCGGTAATTAGGGTCCCTTTTTTGTCTATTTAAAGATATGATGGAGAAGTAATAAAAACAAATACCGGGGAGAGCGAGAATGTCAGACAGAGTTCTTGAGCGGAAAGTCTTTCAGGCGGGTGACAAGATTTTCAAGGAAGGCGAGGATGGCAACCTTGCCTTCGTCCTGCAGTCGGGTGAAGTCGAGATCGTCAAAAATGCCGGAGAAGAACACGAACTTGTTCTGGCCACGGTCGGTCAGGGCGGCATCATTGGCGAAATGGCCCTGCTCGACAACAGCAATCGCATGGCCACGGCCCGGGCTTCTCAAGGCGGTGCCGCCATTGTTATCAGCCGCCAGATGTTTGAGGCAAAAATGAAGAAAGCAGATCCTTTCCTGCGTGGACTGCTTAATATTCTCGCCGATCATGTCAGGCGGATGTCCAAAGCCAAGGCAGAGAGTATAAAACCGGCAGCCCCTGCAGAGGGCGACGGGTAACGCCAGCTTTTCTGGTTCAGGAAGGATGAAACCCGATGTTCGAAGGGTTTGAGCGCGCGCGCATCAAGACCGATGGTGCCGAGATCAATTTGCAAAAAGGCGGTAACGGGCCGCCTTTATTGCTTCTGCACGGTTACCCTCAGACCCATGTCATGTGGCACAAGATTGCCCACAGGCTGGCAGAAGATTTCAGCGTCGTCATACCCGACCTGCGCGGATATGGCGACAGTTCCAAACCCCCCGGCGGTGACGCCCATGAGGGGTATTCAAAACGGGCAATGGCGGGCGATCAGGTTCAGGTCATGGAAAGTTTGGGGTATGAGAAATTTTTTGTTGCCGGTCATGATCGCGGCGGTCGGGTAACCCACCGCATGGCCCTGGATCATCCAGAAAAAATCTTAAAGGCATCGGTCCTTGATATCGTCCCAACTCATAAAATTTTCACCACCGTCAATCAGAAGGTCGCCAGTGGTTACTATCACTGGTTCTTTCTGATCCAGCCAGGTGGATTGCCCGAACGGTTAATCGGCAATGACCCGGAATTCTATTTACGTCAGAAACTTGGTCACTGGAGCGCTTCCACGAGCGGCTTTACAGATGAAGCCATGGCCGAATACATTCGCTGTTACTCCATGCCTGAAACCATTCATGCTTCGTGTGAGGATTACCGGGCGGCGGCGAGCATAGATATGGTCCACGACGAGGCCGATATGGACAAGTTGGTGGAATGCCCGTTATTGGTTCTGTGGGGCAAGAACGGGCTTATGGACAGCAGTTACGATGTTCTGGAAACCTGGCATGAACGGGCCCGGGATGCCCATGGTCAAGCGATCAACTGCGGCCACTTTCTTGCTGAAGAAAATCCCGATGAGACCTTCCGCGCCCTGTTTGATTTTTTTAAACAGTGAGTTGCTTTCCCCTGTCCTTTGGTGGATGGTGTCGCGATGAATGAAACAAGCGACAACATGGATGATCCAACAGGTGATGAAACACCGGGAAAGCCCGTTAAAATAAGTTTTACGGGGCGGCTGCGGGCCTATTTTCTGGCCGGTGTCCTGATTACGGCGCCAATCTCGATCACATTTTATCTGGCCTGGCTGTTTATCAACTTTGTCGATAGCAAAGTGACGCCGCTGATTCCGCTGAAATACAGCCCGGAAACGTATCTGCCGTTTGGTACCCCGGGGCTGGGACTTGTCGTTGTTTTCGTTGTTTTAACCCTGATTGGCGCATTAACGGCCGGCTTTGTCGGTCGCCTGTATCTGCGCACAAGCGAGCGGTTGCTCAATCGAATGCCGGTGATCCGCGGTTTTTACAGTGCCATTAAACAGATTTTGGAAACGGTGCTGGCCCAACAGTCGAATGCCTTTCGCGAGGCGGTTCTGGTTGAATACCCAAGGCGTGGCATGTGGGCCATTGCTTTCATTACCGGGCGCACCAAAGGTGAAGTGCAAAACCTTACCAAGGAAGAATGTATCAACATTTTCCTGCCGACGACGCCCAACCCGACCTCCGGGTTTTTATTGTTCGTGCCAAAGAAGGAATTGGTGCCCCTGTCCATGAGCGTTGAAGAAGCGCTCAAAATGGTTATTTCCGGCGGCATCGTCACCCCGCCGGACCACCGTCCGGCAGCGGAACAGGCCGTACCACAAGTATCTGCCGCAACGTATGAAGAGATGGACGTGCTGCGCGAGGCCCAGCGCACCCCCATACTGGTAACAAAAGACAAATCCTAGTCAGCAAGCCCCGCCGATGCCAACAGGGCGGCGTTACCGCCAGAGGCTGTGGTGTCGATACAAAGGGCGCGCTCGATCAGCATCTGACGCCAGTCCGACAGATCATCAATCAGCGGCAAAATGGCTCCCGGTCGTGCTGCCAGGAATCCTCTGATGGCGCGGTGGGTTTCAGCGTCTCCCTCAAAGACAACACCGGCCAGGTCTGGTGTGGTTTCGATGTCCTCAAGCGTTAGTTTGTCAACGATTCCAAGTAGGCCCGTCGGCAATTTCGCACAAAACCGTTCCGCCTCATCATCTTTAGGAACGATAACCGCGTTACCAAGCAGCAAGGCCAGTGCGGCTTGCGTGATTCCCCCTAAGCAAACGAAGACCCCACGGCCATGCATGGTCAGGCGGTTGCTTTCCCCGGTCGGTCCCGGAAGATCGATGGCCTTGGCAGAAAAATCTGGAACGCTCGATATGATATTCAGGATGGAGTCGCGAACCGGTACGGAACAGGCTTCTGCGGCAGTTTTGATAATGGCCGTTCGATCAGATAATTGATCCCACGCTCGGTGTGCCGCAAGCGCTGCCGGGGTGAGCCGGGAGAGCTCACCGCTTTCGCCTGAAGACGAAAGGCTGTTTGCGCTGCCATCTGCATGACGCCCATCCTTTTTCGTGAAGCGGGCCAGATAATTCGGACCGCCAGCCTTCGGTCCGGTTCCCGACAGGCCTTCACCGCCGAAAGGTTGAACACCAACGGAGGCTCCGATCTGGTTGCGATTGACGTAGATGTTACCAACCCTGGCCTTGTCGCAAATGTCCTGTACCCGATTATCGACCCTGGTATGAATGCCCATGGTCAGCCCGTACCCCCGGGCATTGATGGCCTCGACCAGTTCGTCGATGTCTTCGGCCTCGAAGGTGACGACGTGAAGCACCGGACCAAAAATCTCATGCTCTAATTCCGCGATACTGTCTAAGCGGTAAGCAGCGGGATTGACATAATACCCGGTACTTTCCGAATGCTTAATTTTTCGGATCAGGCGACCCTGCAATTCCATTTTCTGGCAATGGGCGTCGATAATACCCTGGGCTTCGCTGTCGATGACGGGTCCGACATCGGTTTTCAGGTTCCACGGATCGCCAATGCAAAGTTCATCCATGGCACCTTCCAGCAAAGTCAAAAGACCTTCGGCAATGTCTGACTGAACAAACAACACGCGAAGGGCAGAGCACCGTTGTCCGGCGCTTTGGAAGGCGGCGGTGACGATGTCGCGTACCGCTTGTTCGGGCAGGGCGCTTGAATCGACGATCATCGCGTTCAGGCCGCCGGTTTCAGCAATCAGCGGCGCTCGTGGATTGCCTTTGCTGGCCATGGTCGCGTTGATAAGGCGTGCGGTATCGGTGGATCCGGTAAAGCAGACGCCACTGACGCGCGGGTCGGCGGCCAGCACCCCGCCGACGCTGGGCCCGTCACCGGGCAAAAGGTGCAGGACATCACCGGGAATACCGGCCTGATGCATAAGCTGAATGGCGCGGGTGGCGATCAGGGGGGTTTGTTCAGCCGGTTTGGCGATCACCGCATTGCCACTGACCAGGGCGGCGACGATCTGGCCGGTAAAAATAGCCAGCGGGAAATTCCATGGTGAAATGCACAAGAAGACCCCGCGGCCCTGGCGTTGCTGGTCGCTCAATCCGGCTTCGGCGGCGTAGTAACGGCAAAAGTCAACGGCTTCACGCAGCTCGCCGACACAATCGCCAAGTGTCTTGCCGGCTTCGCGGGCGGTCATGGCCATCAGTTCAACAGCATTTTCCTCGTAAAGATCGGCAAGGCGCAAAAGACAACCGGCGCGCTCTTTCACAGGTAAAGAGCGCCAGCTTTCGACAGCGCCCGTGGCCCTTGTCAAAGCATCCTCTATATGGACCGCCGATGCTTGCGTGACCTGACCAACCAGATCATCGGGATTGGCAGGGTTCAGGACCGGTTGACTGTCACCCGACTGCATCACCCCACCGATCAGCGGGGCGGCGCTCCAGGTTTGTTCCTTGAAAGTGTCACGACCCTCTTGCAATGCGGCCAGTTCAAGCGGGTCGGCCAAATTCCAGCCGTGCGAATTTTTCCGGCTTGATCCGAACAGGTCGGCCGGTAAGGGGATGTGCGGGTTGGCAATGCTGTCCAGTTTTTCGGCTTGCCCGACCGGATCGCTGACCAGATCGTTTGAGGCGACGCTTTCATCGAGGACCTGATTGACAAACGACGAATTGGCGCCGTTTTCCAAAAGCCGGCGAACCAGATAGGCAAGCAAGTCTTCGTGCACGCCAACGGGTGCATAAATCCGGCAGCGCCGTCCGTGGTCCTGTCTGAGTATTTCAAACAGGCTTTCGCCCATGCCGTGGAGGCGCTGAAATTCGAAATCCTGGAAATCACCGGCCATTTCCAGAACAGTCGCAACCGTATGAGCGTTGTGGGTGGCGAATTGCGGATAGATTCGGTCCGCATGTTCAAACAGGCGACGGGCGCAGCCCATGTAGGAAATATCTGTCGAGACCTTGCGGGTAAAGACAGGATATCCGGCCAGTCCCTGTTCCTGCGCAATCTTGATTTCACTGTCCCAATAAGCGCCCTTGACCAGTCGCACCATGATCCGCCTGTCGAGACGGGTCGCCAAATCGGCGAGCCAGTCGATGACGGCAAGGGCGCGCGGCATATAGGACTGGACGACGACACCAAAGCCGTCCCATCCCTTCAAATCAGGATTGCCGAGCACGCCTTCGAAAATGTCGAGTGACAAATCCAGTCGGTCGGCTTCTTCGGCATCAATGTTGAAACCCATGTTGGCGTTTTTGGCAAGCAAGGCGAGACTGGTGGTGCGGGATGTCAGTTCTTCGACCGCCCGCTCCCGTTGGCTGAATTCATAGCGCGGATGAAGGGCCGATAGCTTGACCGAAATTCCGGGATTGAGGTGAGGGTCTGCGTCAGTGCAGTGTTTGGCCAGTGCCGTGATGGCGCTGGAATAACTCAGGAAATAACGCCGTGCGTCAATTGCACAGTGGGCGGCTTCGCCCAGCATGTCGTAGGAATGGGTGTAGCCCTTGGCCTCGTTGCCGCCAGAGCGTTTAACCGCTTCACCAATATCGCGTCCCAATACAAACTGATGCCCCAGCACCCGCATGGACTGACCAACAGCGTTGCGGACCACAGGGTCGCCAATGCGCTTGATCATGGCCCTCACGGTACCGGCAATATCAAGTTGCTCGGCATCTTCGGGTGCGATCACTTTACCCGTCAGCATCAATGCCCAGGTTGAAGCATTGACCAGGGGTGATCCGGATTGGCCCAGGTGTTTGCCCCAATTTGCGGGGGCGATCTTATCCTGAATCAAGGCGTCCATGGTCAGGTTGTCGGGAACCCTGAGCAGCGCTTCGGCGAGACACATCAGGGCGACGCCCTCATCGGTGCTCAACCCGTATTCGGCCAGAAACGTCTCCATCATGCCGGGTTGTTTGTCATGGCGTAATTTGTCGACAAGAACGGTCGCCGCCTGCTCAATGCGCTGGCGCGCCGCCGGGTCGAGTTTCATCGCCTGGGTCAGGTGTTCAACGGCTTCGGTCTCGTCACAAATATAGGCGGCACGGGTCGCGGCGCGCAGTTTCAGGTGGTCATCCGACATCGGGCATCATCCGTCAATAATCCTGGCGTGTGTGTCCTCACAGTGCCTCAAAACGTGAAGATTATGTGACTTTTTTTGACTATGTGTGTGCGTGAATCGTCTATATAAAGGCAAAAATAATGACGTATGGACTGCTTAAGTGGGGACTGGATAGTATAATGGATAAGATCGACAGGAAAATCCTGCAAAATTTACAGGATGATGCGCGCATCACCATGACAAAACTCTCGCAAATTGTGGGCTTAAGCAAAACACCCTGTCTTGAGCGGGTGCGTCGTTTGGAATCCAGCGGCGTCATTTGCGGCTACCACGCCCGGCTTGATCCTGAAAAACTGGACGCCGGTCATGTGTCGTTTGTTCAGGTGACGCTGGACGACACCACCAGCCAGGCACTGGACGAGTTCAACGCCGCCGTTGGCAAACTTCCAGCCGTCCAGGCCTGTCACATGATCGCCGGTGGCTTTGATTATCTGCTTAAGGTGCGCACCGACAACATTGGATCGTACCGCCATGTCCTTGGCGAAGGCATCGCCAAGCTGCCGCACGTCCAGCAAACCAGCACCTTTGTTGTTATGGAAACAGTCATCGACAGCATGGCCGTGCCGGTACCTTAACCCGAACGCAAATAACGCACGGCGGCGTCGCGCTCGAACAGGTAGAGCAGGGTACGGAGCGCCTTGCCGCGCGGGGTTTCCAGGTCCGGGTCCTTGTTGAGGATCAGCTTGGCGTCATCTCTTGCCGTTGCCAGCAAATCCGCATGGTCGGCGAGGTCGGCAAGGCGGAAGTCGGGCAAGCCGCTTTGGCGGGTTCCCAGCAGTTCCCCGGCGCCGCGCAGTTCAAGGTCTTTTTCGGCGATAACAAAGCCATCATCGGTCTCGTTCATGGTTTGCAGACGATCATGGGCGGTTTGTGTCAGGGGTTCCTGAAAGACCAGCAGACAATTCGAGCTTTCAGCCCCCCGACCGATACGCCCCCGCAGCTGGTGCAACTGGGCCAGCCCAAAGCGTTCGGCATGTTCGATGACCATCACCGTTGCTTCGGCAACATCGACGCCCACTTCAATGACTGTTGTGGCGACGAGAACGCTAATCTCGCCTGCCGCGAAGGCGGCCATGGCCTTGTCCTTTTCAGGCCCTTTCATGCGCCCGTGGACAAGGCCAACCTTTTCCCCGAAGACCTGCGCCAGGGCCCGGTGGCGGTCTTCGGCGGCGGCGACGTCGAGAACGTCAGATTCCTCGACAAGCGGGCAGACCCAATAGGCGCGTCCACCTTCATCCACACGTCGCTTAACCGCACCGACGACGTCGTCCAGTCGGCTTAGAGAGACAGTGGTTGTTTTTATGGGCTGCCGACCGACCGGTTTTTCGTGCAACTGCGAGACATCCATATCGCCGTAAGCGGTCAACATCAAGGTCCTGGGGATCGGTGTCGCCGTCATCACCAGCACGTTGACGGCCTGACCCTTGGCGGCCAGTGTCAGGCGTTGATGGACGCCAAACCGGTGTTGTTCATCAATCACCGCCAGGCTCAAATCAGCAAAGGCGACATCGTCCTGAAACAGCGCGTGGGTACCAATGGCGATATGGGTTTGCCCACTTTCCAGTCCTTCCAGAATGGCTTTTCGGTTTTTGCCTTTTTCGCGTCCGGTTAAAAGTTTGACCTCAATTCCGGCGGCTTCGGCCAGCGCTTCGATGGTCGCCAGATGCTGGCGCGCCAGAATTTCCGTTGGCGCCATCAAAACGGCCTGTGTTCCGGCCTCGACAGCGGCCAGCATGGCAAGCAGGGCGACAATCGTCTTGCCACTGCCGACATCGCCTTGCAGCAGCCGTAACATGCGGGTGTCTGAGGCCATATCGTCGCTGATTTCAACCAGCGAGGTTTTTTGTGACGGGGTCAGGCTGAAGGGTAGGGCAGCCAGCACTTTATCCTGCAGGCTGTTATCGCCGCGGATGCCACGCCCAGCAGTTTTGTGCATGTGAAGACGCATCAACGACAAGGCCAACTGGTTAGCCAGCAACTCATCATAGGCGAGGCGCTTGCGGGCCGGGCAGGTGGGGTCGAGATCGTACTCGCTTTGCGGGTTGTGCGCTTCGATCAGGCACTGGTTCCATGATTTCCAGTCGTTTTTGTTTAAGAATGCCTGATCCTGCCATTCCGCCAGTTCCGGCACCCGTTCCAGCGCCCCGGCCATGGCCTTGCCGAAAACTTTCAGGGAAACCCCGGCGGTCAAGGGATAAACCGGTTCAACGGATTTCAGCTTGTCAATTTCAGCCACCGTGCCGATCCGGTCTGGATGGGTCATCTGCAATTCCTTGCCAAAGCGCTCCAGCGTCCCACTGACCACGCGGGTTTCGCCTTCCGGCAGGGTTTTGCTCAGGTAATCGTCGTGGGCATGGAAGAAAACCAGCACCAGAGTTCCCGTGTCATCCGACGTGATAATCTTGTAGGGAAGGCGTTTGTTGGCGGGTTTTATGTGTTTATCGATGGTGACGGTGAGGGTAGCGACCCTTCCTGTGATGGCGTCAGCAACGGTGGGCGCGTAACGACGATCAATAAGGCCCGTTGGCAAATGCCAGTAAAGATCGACAATGCGCGGCCCGCTTAGGGTTTCCAGCGACGTTGCGATGCGCGGACCAATTCCCTTCAGGCTGGTCACCGGTTCAAATGGAGGATAAAGAATTTCAGGGCGCATAATACCAAGTTATACTAATAATGACTCATAGAGACGGTTTCACAAGACTTTTGGCTAGGAGCGTGCGGCGCGGTGATGCGGTGTATTTCAAAACGTGCGCGAGGCCGTCCAAAAATCTTGCAAAACCGCCGTTTCGGTCCCTTATGCAGCCCGTCGGAGAGCGTCGGAAAACCTTGACGATGTACCTCATCGACTGCGGCTTTCCTCCTGCCCGACGGGCTGCATAAGCGATCTCTATGGGTCATTATTAGTACAATTTGGTATTAGTGACATCCGGGTTTTAAACGACTATACCCTACCCGGAATTGAACGGAGGCCAAAAAGTGGACCCCAGGCGCAAACAGTTACTGTTCCGCAGTCATCACTGTGGCATGAAGGAAAATGACATCCTGCTGGGTCGTTTTAGCGACCGCTATATTACTGAACTGAGCGATCAGCAACTCGATGATCTGGACAATCTGATGCAGCAGAGTGACATTGATGTGATGAACTGGATTATCGGCAAAGCGCCGCTGCCTGAGGCTTTCGATACTGACCTGATGTCCTTGATTCAAAGATTCAACAAAACGGCGTAAGTGGTTGCAAAAGATTCAAAAAATTCTCTCCGCGCCCGGCGTCGTTAATGTTTCTGGCGCACCCGGTGGCTATGACGCCCTGATTCTTGCCAAGGTTATTGGCAAGGGTGTGAATACCGGTGTTTTCGTCGCCCGTGATGATATCAATTTGGTCCGTATGACAGAGGCTCTGGCCTTCTTCGCCCCGCAAGTCGAACGGCTGGAATTTCCGGCCTGGGATTGTCTGCCCTACGACAGGGCCTCGCCCAACAGCGCCCTCGTTGGTCAGCGCATTGATACCCTGACCCGGCTTTTGCAACCGGCAACCGGTCCGCGCGCCTTGTTGACCACGGTTTCAGCCCTTTTGCAGCGGGTTGTGCCGCGCCAGGCCTTTGCCGGGGCGACATTGAGCGCCAGCGCTGGTGAGCGTCTTGAACCTGACGCCCTGGTCGCTTTCCTTGTCGCCAACGGTTATGGACGCGCTGAAACGGTCATGGAGGCGGGTGAATTCGCCATTCGCGGCGGCATTGTTGATGTTTATCCGTCCGGTGCTGAACAGGGCTTGCGCCTTGATTTCTTTGGTGATGAACTCGACAGCATTCGCACCTTTGACCCCATCGACCAGCGCACAATCGGCAAGCAAGAGCAGTTTGTCATAAGGCCGATCAGCGAGGTTCCTTTAAGCGAGGCGGCACAATCGCGCTTTCGTTCGGGATACCGGGCGCTTTTCGGCAGTGCCGGCAGTGATGATCCCTTGTATGAGGCGGTTTCCGCCGGGCATCGTCATATCGGTATGGAACACTGGCTGCCGCTATTCCACGAGAAGATGGAAACCCTGCTGGATTACGCGCCCGGGGCACCGGTGTTGCTTGATTATCAATGGCAGCAGGCGCTTGACGCCCGCCTTGACCTGATCGCCGAATACTTCATTGCCCGCAAAACCATCGCCGATGGCAAGTCCGGCGACGGTGTTCCTTACCTGCCAATACCCCCCGACACACTGTTTCTTGATGCCGGCAGCTGGGACCAGCAGCTGGCGGACCATCCTGTCGGTCATTTGTCGCCCTTTGCCGCTCCTGAAGGCGAGGGCGAACAGGGGGGCCAGCGGGTCCATATGAACTGCAAGCAAGGCCGCGACTTCGCCGATGCCCGTTTAAGCCAGGAACTTAACGTTTTTGACGTTTTGGCGGGTCACCTGGCCGAACAGCAAAAGCTGGGACGCCGGGTTTTGCTGGCCGGTTATACGCGCGGCTCGCTGGAACGGCTTGAAACGGTGATGCGAGAACACGGTATCAGCGGCCTTGCCCGGGTTGATGACTGGGATCAGGTCCAGGCCTTGAGTACAAAGGCCGTGGCCCTTGGGGTGCTTGGCATCGAACGTGGTTTCGTTACCGATGATCTGTGTCTTATCGGTGAGCAGGATATTCTTGGTGATCGTTTAAGCCACGCCGCCAAACGTAAAATCAGGCCGGAAAACTTTATCGCCGAAGCCTCCAGCCTGCATGCCGGTGATCTTGTCGTCCATGTTGAGCACGGCATCGCCCAGTATGACGGGCTTGAGGCCATCGATGTTTCCGGTGCCCCCCATGATTGCCTGCGTCTGCTCTATGACGGCGGCGACAAGCTGTTCCTGCCTGTCGAAAATATCGAGTTGATCTCGCGCTATGGCTCCGAGCAGGCCGGTGGCCAGCTTGACAGGCTCGGCGGCGCCGGTTGGCAGGCCCGCAAGGCGCGCATGAAAGAGCGCATCAAGGGGATGGCCGAAGAACTGATAAAAGTCGCCGCCGCCCGCACCCTGCAACCGGGAGCCCGTATCAATGCAGAGGAAGGTTCTTACGATGAATTCGCGGCCCGTTTCCCCTACGATGAAACCGACGACCAGAGCGGCGCTATCGAGGATGTTCTTGAGGATTTATCGGGTGGGCGTTCTGCCGACAGGCTAATCTGCGGCGATGTCGGTTTCGGCAAGACAGAAGTCGCCCTGCGCGCCGCCTTCGTTACCGCCATGAGTGGCAAGCAGGTCGCGGTGGTTGTGCCGACAACCTTGTTGTGTCGCCAGCATTTCCAGACCTTCCAGGAACGCTTCAAGGATTTCCCCGTCCATGTCGAACAGATCTCCCGTATGGTCAGCCAGAGCAAGGTCAAGGACGTCAAGGATGGCATGAAGGCGGGCCGCGTCGATATCGTCATCGGCACTCATGCGCTGCTGGCCCAGGATGTTGGTTTCAGGGATTTGGGATTGCTGATCGTCGATGAGGAGCAGCATTTCGGCGTTAACCATAAGGAACAACTGAAAAAACTGAAAGCCGACGTTCACGTCCTGACCCTGACGGCGACGCCGATCCCGCGAACCCTGCAACTGGCCCTGACCGGGGTTAAGGAAATGAGCATCATCGCCACACCGCCGGTTGACCGGCTGGCTGTCCGCACTTTCGTGCTGCCCTTTGACCCGGTGGTTGTACGCGAGGCGATCCTGCGTGAACGCTTCCGCGGGGGTCAGACTTTCTATGTGTGCCCGCGGGTTGCCGACATGGGGCCGCTCGCCAAGCGCCTTAAGGAACTGGTACCCGAAGTAAAAATGATCCAGGCCCACGGTCAGATGACGGCGAATGATCTGGAAGACTCGATCAGCGCCTTTTATGACGGCAAGTATGATGTTCTGCTGTCGACCAATATCATCGAATCCGGCATCGACATGCCGCATGTCAACACCATGATCATTCACCGTGCCGATATGTTCGGTCTGGCACAGCTATACCAGTTGCGTGGCCGGGTCGGGCGCTCGAAAATCCGCGCCTATGCTTACCTGACATTGCCGGAGCGCAAAAAACTGACGGTGGCGGCGGAAAAACGCCTGGAAGTCATGCAGACCCTGGATAATCTGGGGGCCGGGTTCTCGCTGGCCAGTCACGATCTGGATATTCGCGGGGCCGGAAATCTGCTTGGCGATGAACAGTCCGGGCATATTCGTGAAGTCGGTATCGAGCTTTACCAGCAAATGCTTGAGGAAGCCGTTGCCGCCGCCCGCGGCCTTGACGCTGGCGCTGGCGCTGACGCCGAATGGAGCCCGCAGATCGGCATTGGTTCGCCGGTGTTGATACCCGAAGCGTATGTCGCCGACCTGAACGTCCGCATGGAGCTTTACCGGCGTCTCTCAAGGCTGCTCGAGGCGGACGAAATAGAAGCCTTCGCCGCCGAACTGATCGACCGTTTTGGTTCGCTTCCGGGCGAGGTCGAAAATCTGCTCGACATCGTCGCGGTCAAGCAACTGAGCAAGCGGGCAGGGGTCGATAAGGTCGACGCCGGGCCCAAGGGCGCGGTCATATCGTTCCGCAACAACGAATTCGCCAATCCGGGCGGGCTGGTTGCCTTCATCAGTGATCAGGTCGGCACCGCAAAACTGCGCCCCGATCACAAGCTGGTTTTCATGCGCGCCTGGGAAAGCCCGAAAGACCGCCTCGCCGGTGTCCGCCTGTTAATGCGTGACATTGCCAAAGTGGCTGAGGCCGAAGGGATATGAGCAAGCAGATAATCTATGACCGGATCGCCAGGCTCTATGACATCCTCGACCTGCCTTTCGAGCATTTTCGCTACAGGCCGGTTCGCATGGAAATGTTTGATGGGCTGACAGGCGACTTGCTTGACGCTGGGGTCGGCACTGGCCGCAATTTCGCCTACTACCCAAAAGACTGCACAGTCACTGGCATTGACTTAAGCCCGTCGATGCTGGGCCGCGCCCGCAGTCGCAAGGCAAGGCTCGGGACCGCAGTCGAGCTTTTCGAGATGAATGTCCTGGAGATGGATTTCCCGGACGACAGCTTCGATTCCATTGTCTCGACCTTTCTTTTTTGTGTACTCGATAACCAACACCAGCAGGCGGCGCTTGAACAATTGCGCAGGGTCTGCCGCCCGGATGGCACCATCCATATTTTGGAGTACGCTATATCAAAAAATCCGTGGCGGGCTTTTATCATGAAGCTGTGGGCCCCCTGGGTGCGTTACGCCTACGGCGCAGAATTTGACCGCAACACAGAGCAATACCTGGACGTCGCCGGGCTGGAACTGGTGGAAAAACAATTTCTCTACAAGGACATCATCAAGTTGCTGACGGTGCGGCCTGCTTAATCCTCATCCGCCGCCATTGCGGCGTCGAGCATTCTGGACAGGACGTTGTGGTCCTGGGCCCCTGAGATGATCATGTTCTTATTGAAGACGTAGGAGGGGACGCCGTTAATCCCCAGGCGGTGGGCGTTGGCGTTGGCGTCGTAGATGTCGGCGATGCCGTCGTCGCTTTCCAAATGGACGCCAAAGGCGTCAGCGTCCAACCCTATATTGTTGACGATGGTGGTCAGGACATCAGGCTCGCCGATATTCAGGCCCTCGACGAAATAAGCCTTGAACAGGGCTTCGACAGCGGTTTCGGCCTTGTTTTCAAGACCCGCGAAACGGACCAGCCTGTGAGCGTCAATGCTGTTGGGGGTGTGACGGATGGTGTCGAAATTAAAGCCGATCTCGACGGACAGGCCGACATCGGCAATGGCCCCGTAAACACGCCGGACGCGGCTTTCCGAGCCAAATTTTCCGGCCAGATAGACGTTTCGCTCGATGCCACCTGATGGCAGTTCCGGGTTGAGCAGGAAGGGTTGCCAATTGATCAACGGCATCGTGCCGCCGCGTTCGGCCAGCATTTGTTCAAGTCGGCGCTTGCCAATGTAACACCAGGGACAGATAACGTCGAAAAGGAAATCAATCTGCATGGGATTATTCCAGGTTGGCGCGGGCTCTGTCGATCAGGGCGTCAATGGTATCGCCTTTTTCGATTCCAGCGATACCGTATTCAACGGAAATACTGACCGGCTGATAAACCTCGCACAGGGCAAAATCCGTATAGGCCAGGACCCCGGCGATACGGTTCATGACGAAGCGGGCTTCTTCAACAGGGGTATCGGGCAGGGCTATGCAGAAATCGTGGCCGGTGTAGTGGGCGACCATGTCCTCGACACGGACCATGGCGTTGATCCACTGGGGAAGCTGTTTTAGAAGATGCTCACTGGCAGCTTCGCCGAACTGATCCTTGACGCCCGGCGCATCGGGGAACGAGAAGAAGACCAATGTTAAATGCTTGTCCCTGATGCGTGCCGCCGCGACCAGGGATTCCAGATGGCCGCGCATGTATTCAAATGTATAGGCACCGGTGCGGGGATCAGTTGTTTCAGGCGTTTTGGTGTCAAGCATCGCCTGACGAATCTGCCAACGGCTTTGTTGACGACGCCCAAGGATGCATAAAGCCGAAGAAAGCTCACCGTCCTCGGCCCTTCTTGAGAGCACTCTTGTCGCGCCGCCTTGCATGGCGGTGTTTGTGTCGATGCCGCCTTCGTGAGGGTTAATCAGCACCACCGGCATATTGTACAGCCTTGGGCTCAAACGGATTTGGTTACACAGGTCCAGGGCCTGTTCGGGGCTCATGGTTGAGCCGATCTCGTCGACAGCCAGAAAACAGGCATCGAAGAATGGTTTGGAACTCAACAAAAGATTGGCGGTGAAGGCGTTAGGAGTCGTCGTGATGGCGCATTGGTCGCCTATGGTTTTTTTCAATGCCTCGACCTCGCCAAGATCACGGCCGATTTGCAATAGTTCGAGTTTTGGCTGGTCCGATAAAGAGGCCAGTGGTTCGATGCTGGAACCGAAACGCTTTGTCAGTGCCGTCCGCTCTGTCAACTCGCGGCGCATGGTGGCGAGACGCAGCAGCGGTATCAGGCGCGGGCGCATGTCCTCGAAAGTGGCGGGTTCAGTGAAAATATCATCGACACCTGCCTCGACAGCCTGGCTAAATTGTTCATCTGAACCATCGGCCCCGAAAACAATCACTGGCATACCGCCGAAATCAGGATTGGCGACCACCTTGGCCGCCAGGTCCATACCCCCAAGATCGTCTGACGTCAGGTCAATCAGGGCCAGATCGGGTTGGCCGATGCGGGCCTCTTCGAGCAAGCCTGTTGCACTGGTGCAGCGGGTCGCCTGAAAGTCATTATCGGACAGGCGCGCAGCCAGGTCGTCAAGACGCGAACCGCTACTGCCTGCAATCAGAACATTGGCTAGTCGGCTCACGGTTTGGCACATCCGATGATATGAGTTGGAAGCGAAGCGCGCCCCTGCGCACCGTTGACATGATCATTATGGAGAATCAGGGCGTTAAATTCAATTTATTAGAAAGTACTACCGTTATGGTAATTTATGCTCTGCGGGACTGATATTTTATCCTGTAAAAACAACAAGTTATACTGGCACGTACTCTTTTGCTGTTGTTTCATCACCGGGCGCGCTACTGTTCGCAGGTGCAATATTGCATGTGCAACAATTTCGTCGAACAAGGCCTCCTGAATGCTCTACCATGCCTATGAATTGACTCACGCGACCCTGGCACCGCTAAAGGCGCTTTCCGAACTGGGCCAGAAGATTAATTCCTCTATCTACAACCCGGTTGCCTATACGCCCCTGGGACGTTCGATGGCGGCATCTTTTGAAGTCTTCAATCGTATGACCCGCCGTTACGGCAAACCGACTTGGGATATCGAAACGACGACAGTCAAAGGCAAGAGCGTTGATGTCGAGATTGATATCCAGTTGTGTACGCGCTTTTGCGACCTGATCCACTTTCGTCGTGATTTGCCCACATCAAAGACCGGGAAAGATCCAAAAGTTTTAATCGTCGCCCCCCTGTCAGGCCATTACGCGACCCTGTTGCGTGGCACTGTTGAAGCGATGCTGCCTGAGCATGATGTTTATGTCACCGACTGGCGCGACGCCCGCGTGGTGCCGCTGTCATTGGGTACATTCGACCTTGATGATCATATCGACCTGATGATCGACTTCATGCGCTATCTTGGCCCGGACCTGACCGTTATTGCCGTTTGTCAGCCAGCCGTTTCGGTGCTGGCGGCGGTGGCGTTGATGGCGGCGGAAAAAGACCCAATGCAACCGCATTCCATTGTCCTGATGGGCGGTCCCATTGATACCCGTGTCAACCCGACGAAGGTCAACGAACATGCCGAAACCAAAGAATTGTCGTGGTTCGAAAATTCCGTAATTTCACGCGTTCCGTTCCCGCTTGCCGGGGCCATGCGCAAGGTCTATCCCGGTTTCGTCCAGTTGACCGGTTTCATGACCATGAACCTTGATCGTCACATGAAGGCCCATGTCGGGCTTTATAATCATCTTGTCGAAGGCGATGGTGATTCGGCTGACCAGCACCGGGAATTCTATGACGAATACCTGTCGGTAATGGATTTGCCCGGAGAATTCTTTCTGCAAACCATTGACACGGTGTTCAAAGAACATTCCTTGCCCAAGGGCACAATGAAGCATCGTAAACGGCCTGTTGATCCGTCAAAAATCAGGAAAACCGCGTTGATGACCGTTGAGGGTGAAAAAGACGACATTTGTGGCGTCGGTCAAACCAGCGCCGCCCATAGTCTGTGCAGTAATCTGGCTGACGATAAAAAAGTCCGTCATGTTCAGATGGGTGCCGGCCATTACGGGGTCTTCAATGGCAGGCGCTGGAAAACGGAAATCCAACCCCTTATTGCCAGGTTCATTCGCGAAAAATGACGACGTATCGCATTGCAGCCATTCCCGGTGATGGTATCGGTGGTGAAGTCATTACCGCCGGGGTCGAGGTGCTGGCCGCACTGGCCGAAAAAGACGGCGGCTTTAATCTTGATGTTCAGTCCTTTCCCTGGGGGGCAGACTATTACCTTGAACACGGCCAGATGATGCCTGCGGGCGGCCTTGATACCTTGAAGGGTTTTGACGCCATTTATTTCGGCTCGGCCGGTGACCCAAGAATTCCTGATCACATTACCCTGTGGCAGTTGCGCCTGAATATTTGCCAGGGCTTTGGCCAGTACGCCAACGTCCGCCCGACGCGGGTGTTGCCCGGTGTCAAAAGTCCGCTTGCAGGCATCGGCCCCGGTGATTTTGACTGGGTCATCGTGCGCGAGAATTCTGAAGGTGAATACGCCGGTATCGGTGGCCGCGCCCATCAGAATTTCCCACAGGAAGTGGGTATGGATGTCAGCGTTTTCACCCGCAGCGGTGTCGAGCGCATTCACCGCTTTGCCTTTGAGCTGGCAAGGACCCGCCCGCGCAAACTTCTGACCATGGTCACCAAATCCAATGCCCAGCGTCACGGCATGGTGATGTGGGATGAAATATTTGACAACGTGAAAGCCGATTACCCGGACGTCCAAACCGATAAAATGCTGGTGGACGCCATGACCACCCGCATGGTGCTCGACCCGAAAAGCCTGGACACTATCGTCGCCACCAATCTACATGCGGATATCCTTTCGGATCTGGCGGCGGCCCTGTCGGGCAGCATGGGGATTGCGCCGACGGCCAACCTCAGGCCTGAGAAAGATTTCCCGTCAATGTTCGAGCCCATTCACGGTTCCGCCTTCGATATCATGGGGCAGGGCATTGCCAATCCGATTGGTGCCTTCTGGTCAGCATCCATGATGCTTGAGGATCTAGGTGAAAAGCCGGCGGCGGCGCGTCTGATGGCGGCGATCGAACGGGTAACCGCAGCCGCCGACGTGTTGCCAAAAGATCTGGGCGGTGAGGCGACGACAAGACAGGTCACGGACGCGGTGATCGAGGCCCTTCGTAGCGCCAACGACTAGCTTTCATTTGCACTGATACTTTCAACAGTTTCTCATAATTCACCCTATTTTGGCGTTTTTATCGTTTTATTTGTAAATTATATTGAACACCAGGCTGGTTTGATAGACAGTCTGTGTGTTGCTAATATCCATTTTTTGCAAAGAGTGACAACAATGAGTGTGCATACGGCTTCCTACTACGCAGCAACCGCCAATGACGATACCCGTCATCCTCAATTGAGCGAGGATCTTAATGTCGATGTGTGTGTCATTGGCGGCGGTTTTACCGGCATCTCTTCGGCCCTGCACCTTGCTGAACGAGGTTACGATGTGGTGTTGCTGGAAGGCGAGCGCGTCGGCTGGGGTGCGTCGGGCCGAAACGGCGGGCAGATTTGTACGGCCTACAATAAATCCATGGCTACCATTGAAAAACTGGTTGGCAAGGATGGTGCCCAAGCCATGTGGCAAGTCGAACTGGATTCCAAAGAGATGATCCGCGAACGGGTCGAACGACACAACATCGACTGTGATCTGCGCTGGGGATATTTACATGCGGCGGCTAAACCCAGCCACATGACCTGGGTCAATGATACCCACGATGAGTGGCAACGTTACGGCTATACGGATACGGCAGTTTACGACAAACAACAGCTAGAAGAGCATTTGCAGTCAAAAATTTATCATGGCGCGCTGTGGGAAAAAAACGCCGGTCACCTGCATCCCTTGAATTACGCCCTGGGACTGGCGCGTGCGGCAAAAGAAGCGGGAGTGCGGATATTTGAGGACACGCGGGCACTGTCCCTTGAAAAAGGATCAACCGTTTCTGTAAAGACCGACAAGGGAAGCGTTCGGGCAAAATTTCTGGTTGCGGCGGGAAATGCCTATCTTGGCAACATGATACCAAAGCTGCACCGCAGGGTGATGCCTGTCGGCAGTTTTATTATCGCCACCGAACCATTGGGGGCGGAGCGGGCGTCAGCCCTGATTCCCAACAATGACGCCGTTAGCTGCACCAACAACATTGTCGATTATTACCGGCTGTCCGTAGACGGCCGCATGTTGTTTGGCGGACGCGCCAATTACAGTGGCTATGAGCCAGCTGACTTGTTTGCCGCCGTCAGACCCCGCATGTTGAACGTCTTCCCGCAGCTTGCCGACGCACGGCTTGATTACGCCTGGGGGGGCAATCTGGCGATCACTCTGGATCGCTTGCCCCATGTCGGATCGCTGGAGGGAAATATCTTTTTTGCCCACGGTTATTCCGGTCATGGTGTCGCCCACACGGGCATTTGTGGAAAGTTGATCGCCCAGGCCATTGCCGGCACTGCCGAACAGTTTGACGTCATGGCGAAAATCCGCCACCAGCCGTTCCCCGGTGGGCCGATCCGTATGCCAATGCTGGCTTTGGGGATGATGTATTACAAAATGCGCGATTTTTTGAGTTAGGTGATTTTGATGAGTGAAGTTTCTGATTTTTTGGACAAGCACCCGGACGTTGAAACCTTCGACACCATAATACCCGACCTGTGTGGTGTCATTCGTGGCAAACGCATTGCTCGCGGTGGTATTGAATCAATTTATAAAAAGGGTTTCCAGCTTCCCGGCTCATCGGTGTTTCTTGACGTGCGCGGGGATACGGATGATCCGAGTGGTATGGGGGTCAGCGATGGTGACCCGGATGTGACAGCTCATCCGGTGGCCGGTTCTTTGGTCATGGTGCCGTGGTTTGAAAAGCCGATGGCGCAGTTGCTGGTTTCATTTTTTGAAGAGGATGGAACCCCCTACATTTTTGACCCTCGCCATGTTTTGCAAAGGGTGCTGAATCGATTTAGCGACATTGGCCTGAGGCCGGTTGTCGCGCTGGAGCAGGAATTCTATTTGATTGATCCGGAAGGGGGCATGGAAGGAAATCCGAAACCGCCAATCCTGCCCTCCACAGGACGCCGCGCTTCGGGCACCCAGGTTCTTAGCATCAGTGACCTTGAAGGGTTTGCGTTGTATCTGGATCAGGTGGCCGAATGTTGCAAAATTCAAAAAATCCCGGTCGGACCTGTAACGTCTGAACTGGCCACAGGGCAGTACGAAATAAACCTGATGCACACGGATGATCCGCTGGTCGCCTGTGATCATGCATTGTTGCTGCCACGTGTGGTCAAGGGGGTCGCGCGTGTCCACGGCGTCAATGCGACGTTTATGGCCAAGCCTTACCCGGATCAATCGGGCAGCGGGATGCATATGCATGTCAGCCTGCTTGACGAGAAGGGCAATAATGTCTTTTCCGGTGGTGATGAAACGGGCAACGAAATCCTCCATAACGCCGTCGCTGGATTGCTCGATACGATGGCTGATGCGATGGCCATTTTTGCCCCCAACATCAACTCCTTCAGGCGTTTTATGCCAGGCACTTACGTTCCAATTTCCCGATCGTGGGGTGCCAACAATCGCTCAGTTGCGATCAGGATTCCAGCCGGTGACGACGCCAACCGCAGGCTTGAGCACAGGATTGCCGGTGCCGACGCCAACCCATACCTGGCCCTGGCGGCTGTTCTTGCCGGAATGCATCACGGCATCAGCAAAAAAATATCGCCACCGCCGCCGGCGGGGATTGATACCCCGCCTGTGGATGATCACGGTTTACCAAAAAAATGGCACCGGGCACTCAATGTGTTGGAAAAATCCGAGGTCATGGCGGAATATCTGGGCAAGGAATATTGCGACCTCTACGTCACCTGCAAACGTGACGAGATGGAAAATTTCATGGCCGAAGCCAGCCCGCGTGAATACGAATGGTATTTGAGGCCTGAAGGATGAGCCGCGACCCCAGGTACGATATTTTATTTGAACCGGTGAAGATTGGTCCGGTGACGGCGAAAAATCGTTTCTATCAGGTTCCCCACTGCAACGGCATGGGCCATCGTTATCCGTCGAGCACTGCGGCCATGCGGCGCACCAAGGCCGAAGGTGGCTGGGCTGTTATTTGTACCGAAGAATGTGAAATTCACCCCAAGACTGATGTTTCGCCCCATGCCGAGGAACGCTTGTGGGATGACAGTGATATTTCCCATCTGGCGCGGATGACCGACGCCGTTCATGAGTATGGCTCGCTGGCCGGTATAGAACTGGTTTATCAGGGCCACGAAACGGCTAATCGTTACAGCCGGGAAGTTCCCATGGCTGTGTCCAGCCTTATCGGTTCAAACCTGGACCCGGTGCAGGCCTACGCCATGGATAAGTCTGATATCCGGGATGTCCTGCGCTGGCATCGCGAGGCGGCAGTGCGCGCCAAGCAGGCCGGTTTCGATATTGTTTACTGTTACGCCGGACATAACCTGTCGCTGCCCATGCACTTTATGTCCCGTCGATATAACAATCGCACTGATGAATATGGCGGCAGTCTGGAAAACCGGGTTCGTTTTTTCCGCCAGATGATCGAAGAAACAAAAGAGGCCGTTGGCGATACTTGTGCCGTCGCCGTGCGTTTGGCCGTCGATGAACTGTTGGGGCCTGATGGCATTACGGCCGCCGAAGAAGGCCGCGAGATCGTCGAGATGCTGGCTGAATTACCTGATCTTTGGGACGTCAACATCAGCAACTGGGCAAATGATTCTGAAACTTCGCGCTTTGGTGAAGAGGGAGCCCAGGAAAAATACATTTCCTTCGTCAAGGGCCTGACCACGAAACCGGTCGTCGGTGTCGGTCGCTTTACCTCGCCTGACACCATGGTCAGTCAAATCAAACGCGGTGTCCTTGACATGATCGGTGCGGCCCGACCGTCAATCGCCGACCCATTCCTGCCCAACAAAATCGAGAGCGGTGACCTTGACAGTATTCGTGAGTGCATCGGCTGTAATATCTGCGTCAGCGGTGATAACCTGATGACCCCGATGCGCTGCACACAAAACCCGACCATGGGTGAAGAATGGCGGCGCGGCTGGCACCCCGAAAAAATTCCCGGAAAAAAATCAGATAGCCAAGTTCTGGTTATCGGTTCTGGCCCTGCCGGGCTTGAATGTACGCGCGCTCTTGGCCTGCGTGGTTATGATGTGACGCTGGCCGAAGCGAAAACAGAGCTGGGCGGGCGTGTGGCAAATGAATGCAGGTTGCCGGGTCTTGGCGCCTGGGGTCGGGTCCGCGATTACCGTACCTCTCAAATCCAGACCATGACCAATGTGGAAATCTATCTGGATAGTAAACTCGAGCCCGGGCATGTGGAAGAAATGGCGGCCGATCATGTGGTGTTGGCGACCGGCGCGCACTGGGTCCAGAATGGTATCGGTCGGGCCAATACCAGGCCTATCCCCGGCAGCGACGGGGCACAGGTGTTTACGCCCGATGACATTATCGCAGGTGCCAGCCCAACCGGGCCGGTTGTCGTGTTCGATGATGATCATTACTACATGGGCGGCGTCATCGCCGAAGAGCTACGCGGTCGTGGCCTTGAGGTGACGCTGCTGACCCCGGCAAGCGAAGCATCAAGCTGGACCCATAACACCCTTGAGCAGGAACGCATTCAGACACGTTTACTCAACATGGGAATCAAAATCGTCACCTGTCAAAACCTGACCGGGATTCATTCCGATCATGTTGAGTTGGCCTGTGTTTATACGGAGCAACGAACCAGCTTGCCTGCTGCCAGTATTGTCATGGTGACCATGCGGTTGCCTGATGACACTCTTTACCAGGCGCTTTCGGGTGCTGGCAACGTTACCAGAATTGGCGACGCCCTTGCCCCCGCGACCATCGCCCACGCTGTCTACGCAGGCCACCGCTATGCTCGTGAACTGGACGAGCCTGCAAATGACG
Organism: Rhodospirillaceae bacterium; assembly: GCA_014382375.1. GTDB lineage: Bacteria > Pseudomonadota > Alphaproteobacteria > Rhodospirillales > JABHCV01 > JACNJU01. Next base: position 33,826 of record JACNJU010000068.1, on the reverse strand, counting down.
GTGTTTCGTTCAAGCGTGAGCTTTCCCGACTTGGTGAATTTTAATAAACCGGAGTGATCCCTAATGAACGATCAACCAACATTTTCAGGCCGCAGGACTTTTCTGCAATTTCCCGATCAGCTAAGTGATGGCCAGCGACCTGACGTAACGGTCGTCGGTATTCCCTTTGATTTGGGAACCACCAACCGTCCCGGTTGCCGCTTCGGCCCGGCAGGCATTCGCGAAGCCAGTCTGATGTTGTTGGATGGTGATCACCCTGAATTAAGGGTCAATCCCGGCGAAGACCTGCGCTGCATCGATGCCGGTGATCTTGATATCGCCAATGGCTATCTGGAAAAGTCGGTGGATATGATCGAGGGGCAGGTGCGCGGCATCGACGGCCATCTTGTCGCCCTTGGCGGTGATCATACGGTGACCTTGCCGATTTTGCGGGCCCAGGCAGAGCGCCATGGCAAGGGCGTCTCGCTGCTTCACTTTGATGCGCATGTGGATACCTGGAAGGAAAACTTCGGCGGTCCTGTCGGCCATGGAACGCCGTTTCATTACGCCGCCCAGGAAGGGCTGATTGATCCCAAGCGCAGCATTCAGATTGGGATCCGTTCGCCCGTTGATAATGATGTCATGGATTACACAACAGATGAGTTGGGATTTCACGTTGTCAGCGCCGAACAGGTTCATACCGGTGGGGTCGAGGCGGTCGTCGCGGCGGTCAAAAAGACGGTCGGCGACAATGCTGTCTACCTGACTTTCGATATCGACGGTATTGATCCTTCCCAGGCCCCCGGCACCGGAACGCCGGAAGTCGGCGGGTTGTTCACCTGGCAGGCGCTGGCGATTATGAAAAAACTGGGTGATCTGAATCTAGTTAGCATGGATATGGTCGAGGTCGCGCCCGCCTACGATCAGGCGCAAATCACCTCGCTGGCAGCCGCGACGTTTGTCTGGACTTATCTGTGTCTGTTGGCAGTCAAAAAGAACAAGTAGGAAGGTAAAATGGCTATCGATATTGGTGAGCGCCTTAAAACCATTCGCAAGATGCACAATTTGTCGCAACGCGAGTTATCGCGGCGCGCCGGTGTCACCAATTCGACCATTTCACTGATTGAACAAAATCGCGTCAGTCCTTCCATTGACTCATTGAAGAAAGTCCTGGCGGCCCTGCCCATGAGCCTGATTGATTTCTTCACAATGGATATGAAACCCAAACAGGATTCATTCTTCAGTCGTGAAGATCTGGTCGAATTGTCCGATGGCGGCTCATCCCTGTTGTTGGTAGGAGCGACCCGCAGGAACAGAAAACTCCGTGTCCTGCATGAAATCTACGCCCCGGGCAGCGGTTCGGGTGAGAACATGATCAGCCACGAAGGTGAAGAATCAGGCGTCGTCATCAAGGGTACGATCCAGATTACACTGGGCACCGAAGTCAGGGATCTGAAAGAGGGCGAGGCTTATTATATCGATAGCCTGATGCCCCACAGTTTCCGAAATGTCAGCGACGAGGAATGTCAGATCGTCAGCGCTGCCACACCACCGAACTTTTAGGCTAAAAGTCCACGCTCAGGGTCAGGGATCGGCACAGTGCTCTCACTCACGGACGTAATGGTCTCGCCTTGCCCCAGCCCAGATTGTGCAGCGGCCCGCGCTTCATCGGCGCTGCCAGCGGTGATCGAGGTGGCGTGACTTTCACCTGATTTTTTACTGATCATTACGGTGAACGTGTGTTTCTGGTCCGTGCTGCCTTGACCGGACTGGGAGCCCGGAGGGTTCGATTGGTCTGAGGCTTCAATCTTCTTTTCGGCATTCTCAGGTAGCGGGGTGTCAAGAAGCGGATTTTGAACGTCATGCCCACGCTGTTTGAGCGGGATTTCCTGTACGATTTTTGTACTGATGTCAGCCATGACGAAAGTTCTCCTTGATGACCTATTTTAGGTCAATTTTATGAAACTGCCAAATCATGGGCCGTTTTATCGAGGCATTTTTCGACAATTACCATCAGTTCATCGATTTGTTCTCTGCTTATGATCAGGGGCGGCGACAGGATCATGCTGTCACCCGTGGCGCGCATAATCAGGCCGTTCTGGGTGCAGTGATCGCGACAAATGGTGCCGACTTCACCTGTTGGATCAAACAGGGTGCGGGATTTTTTGTCTTTTACCAACTCGATTGCAGCAACCAGGCCAATGCCGCGCACCTCGCCAACCAGCGGGTGGTTTTCAAGTTCGCGTAGCCTTTTTTGCAAATACGGACCGGTATCTGAACCAACAGTTTCGACGATCTTTTCGCGCTTCAGAATTTCGATGTTGGCAAGGGCAACAGCTGCGGCGACGGGATGGCCTGAATATGTAAAGCCGTGATTGAATTCACCGCCTTCATCGATTAACACCCTGGCGACACGGTCATGGACCATGACAGCGGAAATTGGCAAGTAGCCCGAAGACATGCCCTTGGCCATCGGCATCAGATCGGGTTTGATGTCATAGGTATGGCTACCAAACCAGTTGCCGGTACGGCCAAAGCCACAAATGACCTCGTCGACGATCAGCAAAATATCATAAGCCTCGCAAATGCGCTGGATTTCCGGCCAGTAGGTGTCAGGCGGGACAATCACGCCACCGGCACCCTGGATCGGCTCGCCGATAAAGGCGGCGACGTTGTCAGGTCCCAGTTCTTTGATTTTGACTTCCAGTTCGCCCGCAATCTTAACGCCGAATTCATCGGGGCTTAAGTCACCGCCCAGGTGATACCAGTAGGGTTGTTCGATGTGGACGATACCGGGGATTGGTAGTTCCCCTTGTTCGTGCATATATTTCATGCCACCAAGGCTGGCCCCGGCCATGGTCGAACCATGGTAGGCGTTGTTTCGGCTGATGATATTTTTCTTGTTCTTGCAGCCCTTCAGGTCCCAGTAGCGTCGCACCATACGAACCACCGTATCGTTGGCTTCTGAACCTGAATTGGCGAAGAAAGCATGATTAAAACCAGCGGGCGTGATCTCGCTAAGGGCCGCAGAAAGTTCCGTCGCCGGCATGGTCGTGGACTGGAAAAAAGTGTTGTAGTAGGGCAGTTCCTGCATTTGCAGGCGCGCCGCTTCGACCAGCTCACTTCGACCGTATCCGAGATTTACGCACCACAGCCCGGCCATGGCGTCGAGCAATTTATTGCCTTCGGAATCCCATAGATAAACACCCTCACCCCTGGTGATGATATGGACCCCTTTGGCGTTCAGGGATTTACTGTCGGTAAAGGGATGCAGATGGTGTTCCGCGTCCTGTTGTTGCCATTGTTCGGTGGTGTTTGATATGGGGTTCATGACGGGACCTGCTACTGATCAAAAGTGTTCAATATAATTTACACTCTTCCTTAGCGACTGTCCATGTATTGTCGGCAAGCGGCAGAAAATTTTTCGAACAGGGACAGGTAAAAAGGGTTTTCCGTGACCTTCCATTCGGGATGCCACTGCACGGCGATGGCAAAAGCCTTTGCCTGTTTGACCGACACCGCTTCAATCAGGCCATCCGGCGCCTTGGCTTCCCAAAGCAGCGCATCTGCAAGGCGGTCAATGCCTTGACCATGCAGGGAGTTGACCTGGGCCGTGTCACAGCCAACGATATCCCTGAAAACGCCATCAGGGTTGATTTCGATGGCGTGCACGGGGTCGTAGCGAAGAGCAAGCTCCAGGTCGGGATTTTCACGATGATCGAGCATTCCGGGTTGATCCTGAACCATTTGATGCAGTGTGCCGCCGTAGGCGACGTTGATTTCCTGAAAGCCCCTGCAAATACATAAGGTAGGAACACCGGCGGCAACGGCCTCGCGGATCAACGGCAGGGTGGTTGCGTCGCGGTGCGGATCATGCAGGGTTCCTTCGGCGCTGTCATCGCCGTCATAATGATGGGGTTCAACATTTGAATGACTGCCGGTAAAGAGCAGCCCGTCAACCCTTCCTAGAAGCGTTTGCCTGTCCAGGGCGTCGCCGGCGGTCGGGATAATCAAGGGCACGGCCTGACAACCCTGTTCAATCGCCATGGTGTATTTACGACCGGCGCAATCGTAGTCGATGCCGTGAATATCCTTGCGGCATCCCGAAACACCGATCAGCGGGGGTTGGGGCTTGTTGCTCATTATATTTTACAATATCATCAATTGAATTGTGGCTTCAATGCCATAATAAACAACTATATTGGATTTCCTATGAGCGAAACTGTAAGGCCTGCCAGAACATTATCCGGCAAGACGACAATCAGCATCTTTTTGATTGCCGTTCTTGGTGTTGGTGTTGTTATTGGCATGACCTTCCCGCTTGTTACGTTATCGCTGGAACGTATGGATTTGGGGGCAACGCTAATTGGCCTCAATAGCGCCACAGCTTCTCTTGGTATATTGGTTGTGGGGCTTATCAGTGCCCGCTTGCTGGCTCGTTTCAGTACCTCTTTGGTGATTATAGCGTCTTGTATCCTGTCCGTTGCTTCGTTGGTTCTGCTGCCCATTGTCGGGACTGTCGCTGGGTGGTTCATCCTGCGTTTCATGATGACCCTCGGCCTTGGTTTTTTATGGCTGATTTGCGAAACATGGCTGAACGCCGTTGCCATCCCCAGTAATCGCGGTCAAATCATGGGTTTGTATGGCGCTGCTTTCTCAGGCGGTTTCGCCCTTGGCCCTTTGGTGATTACTCTTACCGGGTCCCAGGGATGGTTTCCGTTTGCCCTTGCCGGCGGGATTTTGGCAGCCTCTTCCATGCCTATGCTGTTACTGGGTGGTTTCCGGGAAGGAAAGGGGGATGAGCATGTTGGCCAGTTTAAAATTTTTCGTTTGCATCCGTTTGTCTTTATCGTTGCCTTTGCTGCCGGATTGTTTGAAACGACGGCTTACGCCTTGTTGCCTGTCTACACCCTGGGCGAGGGCCTTGGTGAGAATGGCTCCATGTATGCGCTAAGCGCTTTTTCCGCTGGTGGCATCGCTTTTCAATATCCAATGGGAAAACTGGCAGACGCTGTGGGTAGAAACGCCCTGCTGATACTGACGGCCCTCAGCATCCTGATCGGGGTTGTCGTCCTTCCCTTTGTCATCAACATGCCTGTTATCTTGTTTTTCGTCCTGTTTTTGCTCGGGGGCAGCATTTTTGGGCTCTATACCCTTGGGCTTATCCTGTTAGGTGATGGTTTTAATATGAAAAACCTGATCGCGGCCAATGCCGTCTTTATTATTACCTATGAAGCCGGTGCGGTTTTCGGACCAGCCCTGTCAGGATCGGCGATGGATCTGTGGCCCGATAATGGATTTGTCGGATTTCTGTTGTTCTGCGCCGTCGTGTTCGCAGGGCTGGCCGTCAAAAAAGCGAAACAATCAAGCCCTTAGAGGCGCACACACTGCCGCAAGCCACAGACGATCATCTTCGTCAAGATGGTCGGCGGCACTTTCGTAACATTGCCTGTGATAATCATCGAGCCAGGCCAATTCCTGTTTGTTCATCAAATTTACGTCAATGAGCTTGCGATCCATGGGGACCAGCGTCAGGGGCGTGAATTCAAGAAATTTTTCGATGGCGCTGTTTATGACGACGAGTAGGCTTTCAATGCGGATGCCGTACTGGCCGGGAAGATAAAGCCCTGGTTCATTGGATATAAACATGCCCGCCTCAAAAGGAACGGTGCTGCCGGCAGCCAGCCGGTGTGGTCCTTCGTGGACGCCCAGATAGGAACCGACTCCGTGACCGGTGCCATGGAGGTAATTCAAGCCGTCTCGCCACAGGTGTTGACGGGCCAGCGCGTCCAGTTGTCCACCATTGGTGCCGACGGGGAAACGGGCCGAGGCGATGGCGATATGACCCTTGAGCACGAGGGTGAAGTGCTTGCGCATTTCCTCAGACGGGTCGCCGATGGCCAGGGTGCGGGTGATGTCGGTTGTGCCGTCCAGGTACTGGCCACCGCTATCGAGCAGCAGTAAGGAGCCTTGTTCCAGTTGCCGGGTGCTTTCGGCCTTTGCCGTGTAATGAACAATGGCGCCATTGGGGCCAGCCCCTGCGATGGTGGCAAAGCTTAAACCCTGGAACAAATCGATTTGTTGCCGCAATTCAAGAATTTTCGCCGCAATATCCAGTTCCGATAAGGGTGTCGAGGTGCTGGCCTCGTCGAACCAATTAAGGAACCGGATCATGGCCAGTGCGTCACGCCTGTGAGCGGCACGGGCGCCCTCAATTTCGGTGTCGTTCTTAAGCGCCCGTTGCAGTGTGGTCGGGTTGCTCAGGTAAACAATTTCAGCCCCTGCTTCGCTTAAACGGTGGTGGGTCCAATCCGTTGCCGAAGATTTGTCGAGACCGACTTTCAAACCGGCGGCGCCAGCTTCATCCAGTTTTTCGGCAAACATTTCCGTTGGGTGCAGTGTTGCACGGTTTCCAAGTGTTGCCTTTGTCTGCGCTGAAAACTTGTCTGTGTCGGCAAAAAGGTCTGCATGACCATCACCGTGAACAAGGGCGTAGGCTTGGGTCAAAGGGGTATAAGCCGTATCGCCGCCGCGAATATTGAAGGCCCAGGCAATAGCGTCCATCTCGTTGAGGACAAGGGCCTCGGCTCCTGCTTCCTTTATGGCCTCGGCGATGGCGCTGATCTTGTCATCACTGCTGCGCCCCGTGTAGGCGATGTCGTGGTGTCTGACCGGGGCGTCAGGCGGGGCAGGGCGGTCGCTCCACAAACGATCAATGGGGTTGAACCCGACAGCAACGGCCTCTGCCTGTTTCTTCTTCAAGGCCTTTTTCAGGGTTTGAATGTTGTCGATGCTGTGCAGTCTGGGATCGTATCCGATGCGCGCTTGCTCGCCCACATGATCTGCCAGCCACTCAACCGGGGTTGGGTCGCGATGGCCGTGAACCTCGACCAGTGCCGGGTCAACTTGCTCGGGTGCTTGCAGGGTATAACGACCGTCGACAAACAGGTGAACCTTGCCCGCGTAGAGGATGGCCGTACCGGCCGAACCGGTAAAACCGGTCAACCATCTGAGCCGCATGTTGTTTTCTGAGATATACTCGCCCTGAAATTCATCGGCCTGGGGAATGATAAAGCCATCGAGTGCAGCCTCAGCCAGCAGTTCCTGAGTCGCCTTGATGGGGCTTGTGGGTGGTTTGATATTCATGGCGTTCCGGCGTTGTTTTTCTTATTCTTCAGTGTTGGTTATCGCAGAATAACATTTAAGTGACCAGTGACGGATTTAAAGGGTTATTTCCCCTTGCATTTGCTTGCTTTGAAGCGTATTTAACCGCCTCGCATGCACGTTACCAAGTGCAAATTCACACACGGGCTTAAGCGGCCCCAGCGCAAATTCGCTGGAATTGTCGCTCCGGTGTTCGATTTAGTCGAACGACGCCCGTGGAGGATCAACCGGAAAAGAAGGAGTAGCCAAAATGGCTCTACCTACATTTACGATGCGCCAGCTTCTGGAAGCAGGCGTTCACTTTGGACACAATACACGTCGCTGGAATCCCAAGATGGCTCCGTACATCTTTGGCGTTCGCAATGGCATTCACATTATCGATTTGCAACAGACAGCACCGCTGCTTTATCGCGCCATGACACTTGTTCGTGACACGGTCGCCGGTGGTGGTCGCGTTTTGTTTGTCGGCACCAAGCGCCAGGCATCCGAACGTGTTGCCGAAGCCGCAAAGCGTTGCGGTCAGTACTATGTCAATCACCGTTGGCTCGGCGGTATGCTGACCAACTGGCAGACTATTTCGAAGTCCATTCGCCGTTTGCGCGAACTCGACGAAATGTTTGCTGGCGATACGGTTGGCCTGACCAAGAAAGAATTACTGCATCTGACTCGCGAGCGCGACAAGCTCGACCGGGCCCTGGGTGGTATTAAGGAAATGGGCGGCAAGCCTGATGTCATGGTTGTTATCGACACCAATAAAGAAGGCATCGCTGTCGCCGAAGCCAACCGCCTGAATATCCCGGTGGTTGCGGTTATTGACTCAAACAGCTCGCCTGACGGCATCGACTATCCTGTCCCGGGTAACGATGACGCCCTTCGCGCCATTAACATCTACTGCGAACTGATAGCCGGTTCCGTCCTTGACGGTATCCAGCAGGAAGTCGTCGCATCGGGTGGTGATCTTGGCGAGAAAGAAGTCACCCCTGTTGAGGATCTGTCCAAAGCCACCCCGGCTGAAGAAGCACCCGTCGTCGCTGAAGCTCCCGTTGAAGAAGCCCCGGTCGTTGCTGAAGCGCCGGCTGAGGAAGCAACCCCTGTTGTTGCAGAGGAAGCGCCCGCAGAGGACGTTAAGGCTGACGCCTGATTTGAAATTGTTGGTGGGGTCGGTATTCCGACCCCACCCTTATCAACTTTATTTAATAAGTGAGGAATAACATGGCTGAGATTACTGCCAGTCTCGTCAAGGAACTGCGTGAGATTTCCGGTGCCGGCATGATGGATTGTAAAAAGGCGCTCAGTGAAACCGATGGTAACCTGGAACAAGCCGTCGACTGGCTTCGCACCAAGGGCCTTGCTGCCGCCGCCAAGAAGGCCGGTCGCGTCGCATCGGAAGGGCTTGTCGGTGTTGTTGCCGAAGGCACCACCGGCGCCGTTGTTGAAATCAATTCCGAGACTGATTTCGTTGCTCGTAATGATGATTTTCAGGCTTTTGTCTCCAACGTTGCCGGGCTTGCCAGTGAAGCTGGCGATCTTGATGCCCTGAAAGCGGCCACCTATCCCGGCGAGGACCTTACCGTTGAGGAGAAACTGACCCATATGATCGCTACGATTGGCGAAAACATGGGGCTTCGCCGGGTCTCTGTGCAAAGCGTCGATAATGGCGTTGTCGCCTCATATGTCCATAACGCTATTTCTGCCGGTCTCGGCAAGATTGGTGTTCTGGTAGCCCTGCAATCGGACGCTGACGTGGACAAGTTGTCCACCCTGGGTAAACAACTGGCCATGCACATTGCCGCTGCTGCACCGCTTTCAGTCTCTCAAGACGATCTGGACCCGAGCGCTGTTGAGCGTGAGCGCCAGGTGTTGAGTGATCAAGCCCGCGAGTCCGGAAAACCGGAAGAAATTATTGAAAAGATGGTTGAAGGACGTATTCGCAAGTTTTTTGAAGACGTCTGCCTACTTGACCAGATCTACGTGGTTGATGGCGAAACCAGGGTTTCAAAGGTTCTCGAAGATGCTGGCAAGGAACTGGGTTCCCCCGTCACAATTACCGGTTTCACCCGTTATGCACTGGGTGAAGGCATCGAAAAGGAAGAAGAAGACTACGCTGGTGAGGTTGCTGCCCTCGCCGGTGCCTGATCTCACACTTTTTTCGCCCCGTCATAAGCCGAAAACGGCGTGACGGGGCCGTTAAAGGGTGTGAAGCCAAAAAAACAAAGACCTTGCCCCTGAGCTTGGTATAATACTGGCAACAATATAAAGCAGATGTGGAAGTGCAGATCATGCCGTCTCAGCCGAAATACCGACGTGTCCTGTTAAAATTGTCGGGTGAGGCGCTTATGGGGCCTAAGGAATTTGGCCTCGATTCCGAAACTGTCGAACGCATTGCCAGTGAAATTGCCGCTGTTCATAAAATGGGTATTCAGGTGTGCCTGGTCATTGGCGCGGGTAATATTTTTCGCGGTGTCGCGGGCACTGCTGCGGGCATTGAGCGTACCAGCGCTGATTACATGGGCATGCTTGCGACCGTCATCAACGCCCTTGCCATGCAAAGCATTCTCGAGGGCCATGACATTCAAACCCGCGTCCTGTCTGCTATTCCAATGGCCACGGTTTGTGAGCCCTATATTCGCCGTCGCGCCGTTCGCCATCTGGAAAGGGGACGGCTTGTGATTTTTGCTGCCGGAACGGGCAATCCTTTTTTCACCACCGACACGGCTGCCGCCCTAAGGTCGGTCGAAATGGATTGCGATGCCTTGTTGAAAGGCACCCAGGTTGATGGCGTTTACAGTGATGATCCCAAAAAGGTTGCCGATGCCGAACGTTATGAGCGGTTAAGCTATCAGGATGTTTTGAGTCGTAATTTAAAGGTTATGGATACGTCCGCCATCGCCCTGGCGCGTGAAAATACGGTTCCAATTCTTGTTTTTTCAATTCACAATCCGGGAGCTTTTGCAGAAGTGGTCAATGGCGAGGGTACGTTCACCATCATTTCGCAAGATGAATGACCGGTTCGCTGCAGGGGGAAAAGGATAAAGCAAATGAGTGCAACCGATATCAGCAGTATAAAGCAAGACATCAGCCGCCGTATGGAAGGTGCCATTACTGTTCTGCATCAGGAGTTTAGTGGTCTGCGCACAGGCAGGGCATCGGCCAGCCTTCTGGAACCCTTGATGGTTTCTGCCTATGGGTCAGAATTACCGATGAATCAGGTGGCCACGATCAGTGTTCCAGAACCCCGCATGTTGACTTTGCAGGTCTGGGACAAAAGCATGGTCAAGGCGGTGGAAAAATCCATTATGGAATCAGGTCTCGGCCTGAACCCCGGTTCGGACGGTCAACTTGTTCGGGTGCCGATACCGGCCTTGACCGAAGAGCGCCGTATCGAATTATCAAAAATCGCAGGCAAGTATTCTGAAGATGCCCGTATCGCTGTCCGCAATGTCCGCCGCCATGCTATGGATGATTTAAAGCGTAGTGAGAAGGACGGCGAGATATCCGAGGATGCGCATCATGATTATGCCAAGGAAATTCAGGATATTACCGATGATTTTATCAAAAAAATTGACGATACGTTGGCCCACAAAGAACAGGAAATTATGCAGGTTTAACCGGTGAACCCATCCGACCCCATGAAGGCCATTTCTGTTGATACAGGAAACCAGGCCAGCCCTCCGGCCCATGTTGCTATTATCATGGACGGTAATGGGCGCTGGGCGAAAAGTCGAAATTTGCCCAAGGCTGCAGGCCACAAGCGCGGCGCAGCCGCCGTCAAGACGGCGATTAAGAGCGCCATCGAGGCCGGGGTTCAATACCTCACCCTTTACGGGTTTTCATCAGAAAACTGGAAACGTCCCTCAAACGAGGTCAAAGACCTTATGGGATTGTTGCGATTTTATCTGAAAAGTGAAATTTCCGTCCTGCACAAAGAGGGGGTCCGCTTCTGTGTCATTGGTGACCGCAAACGTCTTGATGACGATATCGTCAAATTGATTGAAGATGCTGAAGAACTGACGGCTGCCAATACACGACTGTTTCTCTCTATTGCCCTCAGTTATGGCGGCCGGGCGGAAATTACCGAAGCAGCGCAAAAGCTGGCGGGCAAGGTCAAAGCTGGCGAAATTAACGTGCAAGACATTGATGAGGATCTTTTCCAAAGCAGTCTTTACACCCGCGACATTCCTGACCCGGACATCCTGATCAGAACCAGTGGCGAACAACGCATCAGTAACTTCCTGTTGTGGCAGCTTGCCTATGCCGAATTTGTTTTCCTGGATGTTTTATGGCCGGATTTCTCCAAACGTGATTTTGATCAGGCGATCTTGTCTTTCCATGGTCGTGACCGACGTTACGGCGCGACAAGTGAGTGAATCCCGTAATAACAATTTGCTCATTAGGATTCTGTCAGCATTGGCAATGATACCGCCTGTGCTTGCAGCCACTTACATGGGCGCGCCCTATTTTAATATCTTGATCGCCGCCGCTGTCGCCGCAATGGCATGGGAATGGTGCTGCATCATAAATGATGGGCGTTTTAATTTTGAAGGATGGTTGCTGGCGTGTGGACTGGTCGGGTCTGTTATCGTCGCTTCAATGGGTGCCTATATACATTCTTTTTTTGCTTTGGGACTTGTCGGGGCTCTGCTTTTTGGTATCAGTGAGGCCAGAAGGCTGACCGTCAATTTACCAATTCATTCACAACAAATGGATCAGGTGGTCAAACCCAAGCGTACTCTGTGGATGGTTGTCGGTGGCATCTATATCGGTTTTCCCTCGCTGGCGCTGATCTGGATTAGGAGTGACTGGGAAAATGGATTACTGGCGGTGTTTTGGTTGCTGGTTCTTGTTTGGGCCGCCGACAGTGGTGCTTATGCTGCCGGTCGTTTGATTGGTGGCCCTAAAATGGCTCCTAAAATCAGCCCCAACAAAACCTGGGCCGGCCTTGGTGGTTGCGTTATCGCCGCCGCACTAGCGGGCGGCGTAATTGCCCATGTGGCTGATCTTGAGAATTTCATGATTGCCGAAGCCCTTCTTGTCAGTGCCTTGGTGGGGCTGATTTCTCAGGGTGGTGATCTTGTAGAATCGGCTGCCAAGCGCCACTTCAATGTTAAGGATTCAAGTCACCTGATCCCTGGTCATGGTGGCGTTCTGGACCGGGTCGATGCACTACTGGCGGCCATCGCCGCCGCCGCCTTGATCGGTTTTTCCAACAGGTTCGCGTTGCTGTCATGACAACATCTGGTTTTCAATCGCAGGCGGCGGTCATCGCCCAAAGCCATGTCAGATCGATTTCCATATTGGGATCAACAGGGTCTGTCGGGGCCAATACCATCGACCTTGTTATGCGCACACCGGAACGTTTCAACGTCATCGCGCTTAGTGCCAACCGCAACGTCCAGTTGTTGGCCGAACAGGCATTGTCTCTTACCCCCCAAATCGCCGTGGTTGCAGACCCTGATTGTTACGGCGCGCTAAAGGAAGCTCTTTCGGGTTCCGGTATTGAAGTCGCGGCTGGTCCGCAAGCCCTGATTGAGGCCGCCATGCGACCGTCGGAATGGCTGATGGCCTCCATCGTCGGCACAGCAGGGCTGGAGCCCACCTTCAAGGCGGTGGAACGGGGTGCCATAATCGGTCTTGCCAATAAGGAATGCCTTGTTTCGGCCGGTGATGTGATGATTGGTGAAATCAAGCGTCATGGTGCGACGTTGATTCCGGTTGATTCAGAACACAGCGCTATTTATCAGGTTTTTGATTTTGATGATCCTGACAAGGTAAGCCGTATTATCCTGACAGCGTCGGGCGGTCCATTCAGGGGAAAAAGCCTGACGGAAATGGCGGCTATGACGCCAAACCAGGCAAAAGCCCATCCAAACTGGGATATGGGGGCAAAAATTTCAGTTGATTCAGCGACGATGATGAATAAGGGATTGGAACTTATCGAAGCGTACCATCTGTTTCCGATCCGTGAAGATCAAATTGAAATTCTGGTTCATCCGCAATCGGTTGTCCACAGCATGGTCGATTACGTTGACGGTTCGGTGCTGGCTCAGATGGGCACCCCGGACATGCGTACCCCTATTGCTTATGCACTTGGCTGGCCCCAGCGCATGGAAACACCCGCACCACGGCTGCAACTGGAACAGATAGCCAGCCTGACATTTGAGCTTCCTGACGAGGAACGCTTCCCGGCCCTCAGTTTGGCACGCCAGGCTCTGAAAAAAGGTGGGAATGCACCAACAATATTGAACGCAGCTAACGAAATTGCTGTAGAAGGTTTCCTTGGCGGACGGATTGATTTCCTTGAAATTGCCGCAATTGTCGAAAAGACTCTGGAAACCGCACCGCATTTTGAGTTAGGAACCCTTGGCGATGTTCTTGACGCAGATGGCGGTGCCCGTGAAATCGCCAATAGCTATATCAATAGATAACCCTGTATGAAGTGTGGGGTGCAGGCCGCAAAAAGCCTGATACCCCTAAAATGGACTGTGTTACTTTGGAAATGATAATCGATTACGTTATTCCTTTTTTGGTCGTTCTGACCATTCTGGTTTTTGTTCACGAGATGGGACACTTCCTCGTCGCCCGTTATAACAACGTCCGGGTCGAGGTGTTCTCCATCGGCTTCGGCAAGGAATTGTTCGGTTTTAATGATACCCATGGGACCCGTTGGAAGTTTGGTGCCATTCCCCTTGGCGGATACGTCAAGATGTTTGGTGAAGGCGAAAGCGTTGATGATGGGGAGGAAGAGCGCCAACTGACGGATGAGGAAAAGGCCGTTTCCTTCCATCACAAGCGGCTGGGACAAAGAGCGGCCATCGTTTTTGCCGGGCCGTTGGCCAACTTTGTGTTCGCGGTGGTTGTTCTTTCAGGACTTTACTATGTATCGGGAGCGCCTAACCCGCTGGCCGCAATTGGAACGGTTCAGGCAAGCAGTGCCGCCGAAAAGGCCGGAATCAATGCCGGTGACAGAGTCATCATGATTGCTGGCCAGGAAGTCAAATGGTTCGAGGACCTTCGTCAAATTGTGATGGCCAATCCGGGTGTGCCCTTGTCTATGGAAATTCTTCGCGGTGATACGCAGATGACCCTGGTGGCGACGCCAAATGCCCATGTTATCCAGGAAAATGGCCTGGAAAAGGAAATTGGTCTGCTTGGCGTTACCCCTAATCCGGAAATGATTGAATTTGAAAAATCGGACTTTTTCGGTTCCGTCGTTATGGGTAGCGAAAAAACCTATGCGTTGACGGTGAATATCCTGTCATCTGTTGGAATGATGATTACGGGAGCTGTTTCCAGAGAAGATCTTGGCGGACCCCTTAGAATTGCCCAGATTTCGGGGCAAATGGCGCAAGGCGGCATGGCTAATTTAGTCTTCTTTTTAGCCGCTTTGTCGATCAATCTTGGCCTGATAAACCTGTTCCCGATTCCAATGCTGGATGGCGGGCATCTGCTTTTTTACTTCTTTGAGGCTATTATCGGACGCCCAATCAATGAAAAAGCTCAAGAATACAGTTTTCGTTTCGGGTTGATTCTGGTATTGCTCCTAATGGTTTTTGTAACTTGGAACGATATAATCCAGCTTAAGGTTTTCGAATACTTGAAAAACCTGGTTAGCTGATAACTAATTGAATCCTAGGGGGTTTATTTGAGACGCCTGCTTCGCGTCATAATTTTTGTCTGCTTTACGCTTGTTTCCGGGTTTGCGCCTTCTTTTTCCATAGCGCAGTCGGAGCAGGGTGGGGTTGTCCGTGAAATCGTCGTTGAGGGTAACCAGCGTATCGAGGCAGGCACAGTCTTGTCCTACATGCTTCTGAAGGAAGGCGATGCCTTTGACAACCGGCGCATAGACAGGTCCCTGAAAAGCCTTTTCGCCACAGGGCTTTTCGCTGATGTGACAATGCGTCGTCAGGGTGAGGCGTTGATCGTCAACATTATTGAAAATCCGGTTATCAACCGTATTGCCTTTGAAGGTAACAGCAAGCTTAAAGATGATGATCTTTCCGCCGAATTATCGCTCAGGCCCCGCGTTATCTATACCCGCTCGAAAGTACAAAATGATGTGAAGCGGATTTTGACTCTTTATCGCCGCAAGGGACGGTTTGCGGCGACGGTCGAACCGAAGGTCATTCAGTTGGAGCAAAACCGCGTTGATTTGGTGTTTGAGATCAATGAAGGAAAGTGGACCGAAGTTCGCAATATCCGTTTTGTCGGCAATCGGGAATTCAGTGATGATCGCTTACGTGAAGTGATCAGGACACGCGAGACCCGCTGGTACAGGTTCTTTTCCTCCGATGATAACTACGACCCCGACAGACTGGGGCTTGATCGTGAGTTGCTGCGGCGCTTTTACTTAAGCGACGGATATGCAGACTTCCGGGTTTTATCTTCTGTCGCAGAATTAACCTCAGATCGAAAAGATTTTTTCATTACCTTCACGATTGAAGAAGGTAACCGCTACACCTTTGGTAAAGTGGACACGGATATCAGGTTGCTTGATCTAAAGAGCGAAGACGTCCAACCAAGCATCGGCGTTGAAAGCGGCGACTGGTACGACGCCGAATTGGTCGAAAAGACAATCGACACGATGACAAACGATATTGGCACCCTGGGTTTCGCCTTTGTCGCTATTCGCCCCCGCATCAATAGAAACAGGGAGGAGCGTACCGTCGATGTGACCTTCGAAATCAACGAAGGCCCACGAGTGTTTGTTGACCGTATCGATATTGAAGGAAATGTCAGAACCGCCGATGAGGTCATTCGTCGTGAATTTCGCCTAGTTGAGGGTGATGCATTCAATCCTTCCAAGCTCCGCCGTTCCAAGCAACGCCTGCAAAACCTGGATTTCTTTGAAAAAGTTGAAATGGAACAAATTCCGGGTTCCGAACCAGACAAGACGGCGGTCAAAGTTAATGTAGAAGAGAAATCAACGGGCTCTCTTTCCGTCGGCTTCGGCTTTTCAACGACCAGCGGTGCCTTGTTTGACATTGGCGTTACGGAACGCAATTTGATGGGCAAAGGGCAATACGCAAGCGTTAGCGCGCAGATTGCGGCGCGCCAGTCCCGTATCGATTTGAGCTTTACCGAACCTTATTTCCTTGATCGCGACGTTGCCGCTGGTTTTGATCTTTTCCACACCAGTACGGATAATCAGGATGCCAGTTCCTATAACACCAAACAGACAGGTGGAAACCTGCGGGCGGGTTATTCCATATCAGAAAATTTGCGCCAAAGCTGGCAGCATTCCCTTAAACAAATAGAAGTTGAAGATGTTCCATCCAATGCCTCACAGTACGTCCAGGATGCTGCCGGGAAGGATTTTCTTTCAGAACTGACCCATGGTATCGCATACGACAAACGCAACAGTTCAACATTTCCGACCGATGGTTATATCCTGCGTATGAATAATGCCCTTGCCGGTATTGGTGGGACAAAACGCTACTTGCGCAACACTTTTGATGCTGCACAATATTACTCGTTATATGACCAATGGGTTCTTTCGGTTAGGGGCAGTGTCGGGCATATTGTCGGCATTGGTGAAGATGTTAATTTGCTCGACCGGTTCTTCATTGGTGGTGATAATCTAAGAGGGTTCGCGACTTCTGGCGTTGGCCCAAGGGACAAGTCGACGAAGGATGCCCTTGGCGGTGAATGGATGTACAGAGGAGGCGTCGAACTTGGCTTTCCGCTTGGATTACCAGAAGAGTTAGGGCTTTCTGGAAAGCTGTTTTCAGACATTGGCAGCGTTGGAAAATTAAACCCCAGCGGTTCGGATGTTTACGATACGGGAAGTTTGCGCTTATCGGTCGGCACCGGTGTAACATGGGTATCTCCGTTCGGCCCAATTGCCGTTGATTTTGGTGTGCCGGTGATAAAGGAAGATTTCGATGAAGACGAAAATGTTCGCGTTAATTTCGGCACCAGATTTTAGGAGTTTCTCGTGAAGAAAATTTTTTCCCTTCTGGCCCTTATAGGGTTGATATCTTTTACTCCAGTAAATGAAACTTTTGCACAGGATGCGACTACCGGAATCAAGATTGCTGTTATCGATATCAACATGATCCTGCGGGATGCGGCGGCTTTTAAATCCATTCGCCAGCAAATTGGTGCTTACCGTGACACCTTCCAAAGTGAAATTCAAAAAGAAGAAGAAACCCTGAGAAAGGGAAACCAGGAATTGGCCCGGCAAAGGACTTTACTGTCAGCCGAAGCATTTGCTGAAAAGCGTCAGGAGTTTGAGGCAAAGGTTGTTGCTGTCCAACGTCTGGTTCAGCAGCGCAAGCAGAACCTCGACAAATCCCAGGCTCAGGCGATGGGACAAATCCAGGATGTGCTGAACGTTATTGTCACCGAATTGTCTGAAGAGCAGAAAATCACCCTGATCCTGCGCAAGGATCAAACCATCCTGGCTGGCACGGAATTGCAGATCACCAAACAGGTGCTCGAGCGCCTTGATGCAAAAATGCCGACCATTGCGGTTTCCGACCCGGCTAAATAAAAGGGCAAAACCCGGTTATGGCCGATCCAGTTTTTTTTAATGTCAGCGGGCCATATTCCTTAAAGGAACTGGCAAGGATTGCCGGTGGCGAACTGTCTGAAGGGGCCGATGGTGACGCCTTGTTCAGTAACGTTGCACCGCTTGCTGAGGCGTCAGGCACCGACATCAGCTTTCTTGATAACAAACGCTATATTGAAAGTTATTGCACAAGCGCCGCCGGGGCTTGCATCGTTATTTCGGCGCTGGCGTCAAAAGCACCCGCAGGAATGCATTTGGTGCTGATGGATGATCCTTATCGGGGCTACGCAAAAGTTGCTCGTGCTTTCTATCCACTGGCTCCCCTCGAAGTGAATGTATCGGATAAATCCAGCATCAATGAAACCGCCGACATTGGCGGTGGTTGCAGGATTGATCCGGGCGTTGTTATAGGGGCCGGCGTCCGTATTGGGGAAGGCTGCTGGATTGGTGCCAATACAGTCATTGGCGCGGGTGTTACCATTGGCAATGATTGCCGCATTGGCCCCAGTGTGACGCTCGATTTCACACATATTGGCTCACGCGTTATCATCCATACCGGGGTCCGTATCGGCCAGGATGGCTTCGGTTTTGCCATGGGACCGCAGGGGCATTTGAAAGTTCCGCAGCTGGGTCGGGTGATTATTGAGGACGACGTGGAAATTGGTGCAAATTCGACGATTGATCGCGGTACCGGGCCTGATACCTTTATTGGCGCCGGAACAAAAATTGATAATCTGGTTCAGATCGGCCATAACGTTCGTCTTGGCAGGGGTTGTATTGTTGTTGCCCAGGTTGGTATTTCGGGCTCTACCAGTGTTGGTGACTTCGCCGCAATGGGTGGTCAGGTGGGGATCGCCGGCCATTTGGAAATAGGTGCTGGCGCTCAAATCGCAGCTCAAAGTGGTGTCATGCGCAATATTGAGCCGGGGCAAAAAATCGGAGGATCGCCATCGCAGCCATTCCGGGAATGGATGCGGGGCATAGCGGCGATAGAAAAATTGTCCAAAAAGAAAGGTAGCTAGACGTGTCTGAGGAAGTAAAAAATATCGACATCGTGCGTATCATGGAAATGATACCCCATCGATATCCCTTTTTGATGATTGATAAGGTCACAGACGTGATTACAGATGTCAGTGCTATCGGCATCAAAAACGTGACCATAAATGAACCCTTTTTTCAGGGCCATTTTCCTGGCCACCCTGTCATGCCCGGAGTCCTGCTTATTGAGGCCATGGCACAAACATCCGCCGTTCTGGTTATTCAAACCATGGGCGTCGAGTCAGAAGGCAAGCTGGTTTATTTTATGTCCGTTGATCAGGCCCGTTTTCGTAAACCGGTGACCCCGGGTGATTGTCTGTCAATTACGGTTACCAAATTGAGGAACCGGGGCAATGTATGGAAGTTCAAAGGCGAAGCACGTGTCGGCGAAACCCTGATGGCGGAAGCGACGTTTGCCGCAATGATTGTGGATAACGAATAAAATGACTGAAATTCATCAAACAGCGATTGTCGCAGAGGGCGCAGAAATCGGCACAGATGTTATCGTTGGCCCTTATTGCATCGTTGGTTCTGATGTTAAGCTGGGCGATGGTGTTGAGTTGATCTCCCACGCCATCGTAGAGGGAATCACCAGTGTCGGTTCCAACACCCGCATTTTCCCTTTTGCCTCCATCGGACATCAGCCGCAGGATTTGAAATATGGCGGTGAACCTTCCAGACTCGAGATTGGTTGCAACAATGTTATTCGCGAACATGTGACCATGAACCCCGGCACCGAAGGTGGCGGCATGTTGACCAGTGTTGGCAATAATTGTCTGTTTATGGTTGGTGCGCATGTCGCTCACGATTGTCAAATCAAGGATCATGTTATCCTTGTCAATAATGCCACACTGGGTGGCCATGTGATGATTGATGAGTGGGCAATTATTGGCGGCTTGTCGGCCGTTCACCAATTTGTCCGTATCGGCCGCCATGCCATGGTTGGCGGTATGTCAGGCATCGAAAATGACATCATTCCCTATGGTTCGGTTATTGGTAACCGTGCCCGCTTGCAGGGATTAAATGTGGTCGGACTTAAGCGCCGAAACTTTGACCGGGAAACCATTCACGAACTGCGTAGTGCATACCGACTGTTATTCGCCCCGGAAGGCACGATGGCGGAACGGCTGGAAGATGTCGCCGAAATGATGAGCAGCATCGAGCCCGTTATGGAAATCGTTGATTTCATTCGTGCAGATTCCTCGCGCTCAATTTGCCAACCCAGTTTGGAAGATGCAGCCTAAATTAGGCGTCATTGCTGGTGGCGGTGAGCTGCCTGCACGTCTTATCCAGTCCTGCAAGGAAACAGGGCGAGAATTCTTTGTCATCGCCTTTGAAGGGCAGACGGCTCCCGCTATTTTTTCAAGCGATGACGTTCCTCATGCCTGGGTTCGTCTGGGAGCGGCTGGAAAAACGCTTCAACTTCTTCGTGACGCCGCCGTTGAAGAAGTAGTCATGGTTGGCGCAATCAAAAGGCCCAGCCTGAAAGACCTGCGCCCGGATATGTGGGCGACAAAGTTTTTTGCCACCAGTGGGGCGGCCACCCTTGGTGATGACGGACTTCTGAAGGCCCTGATCAAAGCGCTGGAAGGTGAAGGCTTTGGCGTTGTTGGTGTTGATCAGTTGTTGCCTGATATCATCGCCCCCAAAGGCGTATACGGGTCCGTTTCACCTTCTCGGGACGACCTTGCGGACATAAATGTCGCGAGACAGGCCGCCTTGTCCATTGGGGTTGAGGACAAGGGGCAAGGCGCCATCGCTTGTGAAGGCAAAGTTGTTGCCATCGAAGACGAGGCAGGTACAGATGCCATGATCGGACGATCCGGGAAGGGTGGGGTGCTTGTCAAAGTGAGTAAACCCGGACAGGAAACGCGCGCCGACTTGCCGACAATTGGCGTCACCACCGTTGAGGCCGCCGCACGGGCCGGATTAAAAGGGATTGCTGTTGAGGCCGGAAAGGCGCTTGTCGTCGATATGGCGGGTGTTATCGAGTCTGCTAATCGGGAAGGCCTTTTCATCACTGGTATAGAGGCCGACAACCCACTGGTTTATGTAATTGCGGGCGAGGCCTCCGGCGATATCCTTGGGGCTCGCCTGATGGTGCAGTTAAAGGACAAAAATGATGCCATCCAATTCGTCGGTATCGGCGGCCCTAAAATGACTGAGCAGGGGTTGCAAAGCCTTTTCCCCATGGAAGAACTGTCACTCATGGGGTTGGCCGAAATCCTTCCACATTTGCCAAAGTTGATCAAACGCATCAATCAAACCGTAGCGGATGTTATGAGCAAGCAGCCGCAAATATTGCTGACCATCGACGCGCCGGGATTTTGTTTTCGGGTCGCCAAAAAACTAAAGGCAAGCAACATCAAGCTGGTTCATTACGTTGCACCTTCAGTCTGGGCGTGGAAGCCGGGGCGAGCGAAAAAAGTGGCGACTTTTCTTGATCATTTGTTGGTCCTGCTGCCATTTGAGCCGCCTTATTTCGAGCGCTTTGATCTGGCGACAACGTTCGTCGGCCATTCGGTGGTTGAAAGTGGCGCCGATAATGGTGACGGCGAGGCTTTTCGCAAGCGTTTGAATATTGATAACCAGACACCCGTCATGGTGCTGCTGCCGGGTTCGCGTCGCGGCGAGATCGAAAAACTGTTGCCGGTGTTTTGTCAAACAGCCCAGATGTTATCGGCCAGTCATGAAGGTATAAAAATCATCATTCCGACATTGCCGTCCCTGTCAGACAGTATCGCCAAGATCGTTGAGGGTTGGCAGATTGATGTGCAAATCGTCGAAGGGGACAGGGATAAATTCGACGCTTTCGCCGCCGCCGACATCGCCCTTGCGGCTTCGGGCACCGTCGCCCTTGAGCTTGCAATGGCGGGGACCCCGGCGGTTATTGGCTACAAGGTTCATTCCCTGACAGCATGGTTTGTCAGGAAGATGATCAAAACTCCTTACGCTAATTTGATCAATATCGTTCTTGGGTACGAAGCCGTGCCGGAATTATTGCAGGAAAAATGCCGTCCCGACTTACTGGCGGAAGCCTTAAGCGGGTTACTTGTTGACGAAACTGCCGCAAGCAAACAGATCGAGGACGCCAACAAGGCCCTTAAACAATTGGGACGGGGTGGCCCATCGCCATCTGGTCGGGCCGCCGAAACATTATTGTCGATACTTGAAAAGGAAACAGCAGCATGACCCCCGATACCGAAAAATTCCGCTTGTTACACACCATGATCAGGGTTCTCGATCTCGATAAATCAATCGACTTTTACTGCCGCCATCTGGGTATGAAATTAATGCGCCGTACTGATTTCCCCGGCGGTGAGTTTACCCTTGCCTTTGTCGGCTATGGCGATGAAACAACCCACGCCGTCGTCGAACTGACCCATAACTGGGGTCAGAGCGAGCCCTATGAAATTGGTGATGGCTTCGGCCACCTGGCGATCGCTGTTCCCGACATTTACGGTGCCTGTGACGGTATGCGCGACGAAGGGGTAACGATCAGCCGCGAACCGGGGCCCATGCAACACGGGACCAGCGTTATCGCCTTTATCGAAGACCCAGACGGCTATAAGATCGAACTGGTTGAAAAATCCTGACCTAAGTGCGGTCTTTCATATCCACAAAATCACGCTCGACCTCACCGGTGTAAAGCTGACGCGGACGACCGATTTTCTGGGTCGGGTCCTCAATCATTTCATTCCACTGGGCAACCCAGCCGACTGTCCTTGCAACCGCGAACAGGACGGTGAACATGGACGTCGGTATGCCCATGGCGCGATAAATGATGCCTGAATAGAAATCAACGTTCGGATACAGTTTCTTTTCAACGAAGTATTCATCTTCAAGGGCAATGCGTTCAAGTTCCATGGCCAGATCAAGCAACGGATCATTCTTGATGCCAAGATCGCCAAGCACTTCATGGGCTGTCTGGCGCATAATCTGGGCACGGGGATCAAAGTTCTTATAAACCCGGTGGCCGAAGCCCATCAGACGGAACGGATCGTCCTTGTCCTTGGCTTTCTTGATGTATTCAGGGACCCGGTCCTTGGAGCCGATTTCATCAAGCATGTTAAGCACCGCTTCGTTAGCGCCGCCGTGTGCCGGGCCCCAAAGGGAAGCAATTCCGGCCGCGATACAGGCGAATGGATTGGCTCCTGATGATCCTGAAATCCTGACAGTCGAGGTCGAGGCATTTTGTTCGTGATCGGCGTGTAGAATCAAAATACGGTCCATGGCGCGCGACAGGATCGGGTTTACGATATATTCCTCGCACGGGTTTGAGAACATCATGTAAAGGAAATTTTCGGAAAAACTGAGATCGTTTCTTGGATAGGTAAACGGCATGCCGATGGAATACCGATAGGCCGACGCTGCGATGGTCGGCATCTTGGCGATCATTCTTGTGGAGGCGATGAACCGGTGCTTGGGGTCATGGATGTCGGTGCTGTCGTGGTAGAACGACGACAGGGCACCAACGACACCGTTCATAATTGCCATGGGATGGGAGTCACGACGGAAACCACGGAAGAAGTAGTTGATCTGCTCATGCAGCATGGTGTGGTACATGATCCGTGTTTTGAATCGTTCTATTTTTTCCTCGGTTGGCAGGTCGCCATAAATCAGCAAGAAGCATACTTCGAGAAAATCAGATTTTTCCGCTAGCTGATCAATGGGGTAGCCGCGGTATCGAAGAATACCTTTTTCGCCGTCGATGAAGGTAATGGCAGATTCACAACTACCCGTCGAGGTGAAACCAGGATCGTAGGTGAAACATCCGGTTTCTGAGTACAGTTTGCGCACATCAATGACATCAGGCCCGGTCGTGCCTTTAAGAATGTCCAGATCATAGGTGTCACCATTGCGGTTATCTTTAAGGGTAAAGGCATTTTTTTCCACGGGCGTTGGTGCGTCAGACATTATATGATTCTCCAATTAGCGGTTTTATCAGCCGACTTGATTATACACTATTTTTAGATACTTAAAGAACGTCATCAAGACGTCCGAGGGTTTCTTCGCGCCCCAGAACATCCATTACTTCAAAAATCCCAGGTGAGACATTTGAGCCACTCAATGCGGCGCGCAGGGGTTGGGCCAGTTTGCCAAGTTTTATGTCTTGCGCTTCGGCCAGTTGCTTGACCGTGTCTTCCATCGCCTGTTGGTTCCAACCGTCAAGGGCGGCAAGGGATGTGCGCAGGGAAGCGATCTTTTCAAGTCCATCATCGGCAAGCAGTTTTTGGGCTTTATCGTTCATTTGCAAGGGTCTGGGGGCGATGTAAAAAAAGGCGCTCTCGCTTAGTTCGACAAGAGTTTTGGCGCGTTCCTTCAGGCCGTTCATGGCTTTTGTCAGCAGTTCTTTTTCACTCTCCGACACGTCCCGGCCAAGGCGCTCAGCTAAGGCGGGTGCAATCAGGTTAACCAACCGGGATGGCGCAGCTTCGCGCATGTATTGGGCGTTGAGGCTGGTCAGTTTAGCGACATCAAAGCGCGATGGTGATTTGCCGACCCCTTTTAGGTCGAACCATTCAATGGCTTTGTCGGTGGGGATGAACTCTTCATCGCCGTGAGCCCAACCAAGACGTAGCAGGTAATTGCGCATGGCTTCGGGCAGGAAACCATCGTCGCGATAGGTCTCGACACCAAGCGCGCCATGACGTTTTGACAGTTTGGCGCCGTCGGCCCCGTGAATAAGCGGAATGTGGGCAAATTCCGGAACATCCCAGCCCAGCGCAAGATAAAGCTGGTACTGGCGAAAGGCGTTGGTCAAGTGGTCATCACCGCGGATGACGTGGGTAACACCCATATCGTGATCATCGACAACGACGGCCAGCATGTAGGTCGGGGTGCCATCGGCGCGCAACAGGACCATGTCATCAAGCTGGTCGTTGGCGACCTTGACCTGACCCTGAACCAGATCATTGATGATGCTTTCACCTTCCCTGGGGGCTTTTAGGCGAATAACCGGATCAACACCTTCAGGCGCATCTTCGGGCGATTTGTCACGCCAGCGCCCATCATAACGCATGGGGCGCCCCTCGCTGCGGGCCAGTTCGCGCATTTCAGTAAGTTCATCAGGCGAGCAATAGCATTTGTATGCCTTGCCACTTTCGAGCAACTGATCAATTGCCTTGCGATGTTCATCAATGCGGGAATATTGCGAGATCGCCTCGCCGTCCCAATCCAGTTCCATCCACTTAATGCCGGCGTAGATGGCTTGGACGGCTTCCTCAGTTGAGCGGTTACGATCAGTGTCTTCGACCCGAAGCAGGAATTTGCCACCGTGATGGCGGGCGAAGAGCCAGTTGAACAAGGCAGTGCGGGCACCGCCAATGTGGAGGAAACCTGTCGGGGAAGGCGCAAAGCGTGTAATAACCGTCATAAAGGTATCAGTTTCAAAAATGGGGACTATTGTGTTTTGATAGTGAAGGAGGCCCTTGGAACCTCCGGGAATCTTTAATTATCACATTTTGTTAGCAGTTGCAGCAAATTATTTTAAAAATGGTGGGTAAGCTGCTGAAAACAAGCAATAAATATAGAATTTTCTTTGAGTTGGAACAAAATCGTCTTGTGCTTTGGACGCCGGTCGCGTTGGGCGCTGGAATTGCCTTTTACTTTTATCTGAACGTCGAACCGCCGCTGTGGTCGGGGATTGTAGGCCTGCTCGGTACGCTGCTTGCCCTGTACATGACACGGGGGCGCAATGTGCCGCTTATAGCTTTGTTGTGCATAAGCGTTTCACTGACCTGTGTCGGTTTTAGCGCGGCCCAATGGCGGACTGCCTTTGTCGCCGCTCCGGTCCTGGAGCGGGCCATGGGACCGACCAGCGTTGAGGGGCGCATTGCCAGATTGGAATTCAGGGTAAAGGGGGACAGGGTGACCCTCGAAAAACCGAGAATCGGCGGGATCGGTCCCGGGCAGACGCCTGAAAAAATCCGTATCGTGTTGACTGGATCACAACCGGCTATGCAAACCGGGGACTGGATCAGGGTACGCGCCAAATTGACGCCACCCCCGGGCCCAGCCGCCCCCGGTGCTTTTGATTTCCAGCGCCGCCTGTATTTTTCAGGCATCGGCGGTGTCGGCTTTTCTTACGGTGCGGCCAAGCTTACATCGAAGGCCAGTCTTTCAAATTCTGTAAATCCCCTGCAGACGATCATGTCGAGCCTGTCCCAATTGCGCATTTTGATCGGTAAGCGGGTTCTTGACGGGTTTCCTGAACCTGAGCAGAAGGTCAAGGGTGCGGTTATCCAGGCGCTGATGACCGGTGAGCGCGGGGCCATTCCAGAACAGGTGTTGGACGACTTTCGCGATTCTGGAATTGCCCACCTTTTGGCTATATCCGGCCTTCATATAGGCCTTGTCGCGGGGATCGTCTTCGTAGGGGTCAGGGGCTTTTTGGCTTTGTTCCAATCACTGGCGCTGGCCTATCCAATCAAAAAATGGGCCGCGCTGATGGCCCTTGTGTGTGCATTTTTCTACGCCCTGATTGCCGGGGCGACAGTGCCAACAATGCGGGCGTTCCTGATGATCGGGGTGGTTCTGCTCGCTGTTGTCTTTGAACGCCGCGGTCTGTCTCTCAGGCTGATCGCCTTTGCTGCCTGCGTCATTCTGTTGATCAAACCAGAAAGCCTGTTCGGCGCCAGTTTCCAGTTATCATTCGCCGCCGTGACGGCGCTTGTCGCGGTGTACGAGGCCTTATTAGAAAGTCCTTGGATCAAGGCAAGAAGGGGCAAGGGCAGGGGGATCGCCTCACAGGTGTTGTTGTATGTAGGCGGTGTCGCCTTAACGACCCTGATTGCCGGGTCGGCAACGGCACCGTACGCCGCTTTTCACTTCAACCGTTTTGCCGACTTCAGCCTAGCCGCCAATTTGCTGGCGGTGCCGATGACGGCTCTCTGGATTATGCCCTGGGCCGTGGTCGCATTCGTATTGATGCCCTTTGGTCTCGAAGGCCTGGCCCTGATGCCCATGGGGATCGGGATCGGGGTCGTGCTGGATTTAGCCCACGAGGTTGCATCCTGGCCCGGTGCTGTAACACTTCTGCCGGCCATGGAAACATGGGCCCTTGCGGCCATTACCCTGGGCGGCCTTTGGCTGTGTTTGTGGCGAAGAGCATGGCGATGGTTTGGAGTATCAGGTGTTGCTGCAGGACTGGCCTCGCTTCTATGGGTACAAAGTCCGGATATTCTCATTGACGGCAAGGGTCGCTTGTTGGCCCTAAGTGGAGAAGACGGAAGGGTAAATGTGTCATCCCTGAAAACAGCGAAATTTACCCGCGATGTCTGGCTAAGAAGGGCGGCCCAGGACAAGGCCGATCTGTGGTCTGAAATGGAAAATCAAAAACCGGAAAAACTGACGTGTGATCGCCTCGGCTGCATTTTTCACATCAGGGGTCAAAACGTCGCCTTGGTGCGCCGCGTCGGGGCCGTCGAAGAAGACTGCCGAAGCGCCGATGTGATGATCGCAAGCGTCCCGGTTCGCATTGCTTGCTCTCACCCGCGCGTGGTTATTGATCGCTTCGATTTATGGCGCAACGGCACCCATGCATTCTGGTTTGATGAGAACGGCACGGTCCGTGTTGAAACGGTCAATACCAGCAGGGGGAAAAGGCCGTGGGTGCACAGGCCGACCAGGCGCACGGTAGGTGAAAGTGAACCAGGAACTTAAAAATGCCTCTCAATATAAATTTCGTCATTCCCGCGCAGGCGGGAATCCAGCATTATCTGGTTATGTCAGCTAATTGATCAGGCATTTCTGGAACCCAGCCTTCGCAGGGGGTGACGGAGTTTTTTTCTAATACTTGCGCAGCAAGCCGACAAGCTGACCCTGCACCTTGACCCTGTCGGGGCCAAAAATACGGGTTTCAAAATCCTTGTTGGCGGGCTCCAGGGCGATTGAATTTCCCTTGCGCCGCAGGCGTTTCAGGGTCACTTCCTCATTGTCGATGATGGCGACGACGATCGCCCCGTTTTCGGCATTATCGGTGTGGCGGATAATCACCGTATCGCCATCGTGAATGCCCTCGTCAATCATCGACTCACCATCGATTTCAAGAGCGTAATGCCTGCCCTTGCCGATCATGTCGGCAGGGATGGCAATTGAGTTTGATGGATGGTCAACCGCCTCGATGGGTAGTCCGGCGGCAATTTTCTCGTAGCGCGGAATGTGCACGGTAGCATTCTCGTCGATAGAACTTGAGACGGGTTCGGCACCGGATATTTTGAAATCGCCCTGAATGACATTGGGCTTAAAGCCCTCATTCTCCACACCTTTTCCGGAATTTTCAATGTTTTCGGGGCGGCGTAGAATTTCAAGGGCCCGGGCCCGGTGCGGTAGGCGGCGAATAAAGCCGCGTTCTTCAAGCCCGGTGATCAGGCGATGAATGCCGGATTTCGAGGCCAGTCCCAGTGCGTCTTTCATTTCATCGAAGGAGGGGGATACACCGCTTTCCTTAAGACGTTGATCAATGAAAAGAAGAAGTTCGCACTGTTTTTTCGTTAGCATGATGGACGGCTCTCCGCTGAAGAGTTTTTCCACATCCTGTATGCCGTTTGAGGTCATCATCAAGATATAGAACAAAAGCAAAACGTTATATGATGTTGTACTTTTGTTCTCATTGGCCGTCAAGGCCCAAAATTGCACTTATGGGATGTTTTTTTAAAGCGACAGCACGGAACCGCGCAGCAACATGATGCCAACACGCTCTCCGGCTTTGACCGGTTCCGCATGGGGTTTTCTGACGATCAGGCAATCGGCTTCGGCGAAACGGGCCTGCATGGCGCTGTCCTGCTTGCTAAAGGGCATGGCGACAAGTTCACCCTCTGGACCGTTTTCCAATCTGGCACGAAGGTAATCCTGGCGCAGGTCGTTAGCCTCCAGATCCTGACCCAGGACAACACTTTGCAGGGGTTCTTCGCTTTTCGTCATGCCAAGCATGATGGTCAGGGCCGTTTTAAGAAACAGCATGGAGCAGACACCGGTAGAGACCGGATTCCCCGGCATTCCGAAGACGACCAAGTCATCGATCTTGCCAAACAGCAGCGGTTTGCCAGGCCGCATGGCGATTTTGTGAAAGATCTGTTTTAAACCCTTTTCCTTAAGCACCTTGCCAACCAGATCATAATCCCCGACCGAAACGCCGCCGATGGTGACCAGCACATCACAATCCATGGCTCCCTCAAGGGCGGCGTGCAATTGCTCCTCCCGATCCCCGGCAATACCCAGAACGACCGGCTCACCACCCATGGCGATGACATAGGAATGCAGCGCGAAGCTGTTTGATGAAATAATTTGAGAGGGGCCCAGTTCATCACCGGGCATGGCGACTTCATTTCCGGTCGCAAGGATCGCGACACGGGGTTTGCGGCGAACGGGCAGGGAGGCCAGATTCATGGCCGCAGCCAGACCGATATGTCGGGCGCCAAGAACCGTCCCGGCTTTAATCAGCACATCGCCGTCAGCAAAATCCATTCCGGCAGCGCGCACGAAGTGATTGGCGATGACACTTTGTTCGATGGTGATGGCATCTCCATCGGCGTTTGTGTTTTCCTGCATTTGCACAGCGTCGGCACCTTTTGGCAGTGGTGCGCCGGT
The DNA here is from genome assembly GCA_014382375.1 of Rhodospirillaceae bacterium. Classification (GTDB taxonomy): domain Bacteria; phylum Pseudomonadota; class Alphaproteobacteria; order Rhodospirillales; family JABHCV01; genus JACNJU01. The sequence continues at coordinate 4,545 of JACNJU010000068.1, read as the reverse complement.
AAAAATGCGGACAGTCTCACCAGCCCCGAGCACACCATCGAAACCACCACCGGCTTGGGATTCTCCAATCTGTTTGAGGACAACCGGCGAATTTTCCGTATCGGCGGCGCGCAGCGCATATCCATCCATGGAGGAAACCGCGACCGGCGGATGTGACAGGCGGGACGCAAGATCCCGGGCAACAACACGGCCCAGGCATTCGAGTAATGGAACCTCCTCGACCCCGGTGAGGGCAACGTTTCCTGCGACATGTTGTAAGGCTTCGCTGACAGGGATCATCAGTCGGCCTCGAAGCTGCCTGATTTGCCACCGGCCTTGTGGGTTAGCCGGATATTGCCGATGCGCATAGCTTTATCGACGGCCTTGCACATGTCGTAGACGGTAAGGGCGGCAACGGAAACGGCGGTCAGGGCTTCCATCTCGACACCGGTCTTGCCGGTCAGCTTACAGGTCGCCTCGATATCGACGGCATTACGGGTGCCGTCACAGCTTAAAGTGACATTCACCGACGACAGATTGAGCGGATGACACAGGGGGATAAGGTCGGGGGTGCGTTTGGCTCCCATGATCCCGGCCAGTTGCGCGATCGACAGAACATCGCCCTTTTTGACGCCACCACTTTCGATCAGGGCCATCGTCTCAGGTTGCATTTCAATGCTGCCTTTGGCGGTGGCGATGCGCTCTGTCACGCCTTTGTCGGAAACATCGACCATGACGGCGTTGCCGTTTTCATCGATATGGGTCAGGTCAGACATGATGGATCCTTAAAATAGATTTGGTGGCGGTTTCAACATCATCCTGGGTCATCAGTGCCTCGCCGATCAGAAACCGTTTAGCCCCGACTTTGGCCATGCGGCTAAGGTCTTCGGGGGAGTATAGCCCGCTTTCGCAAACCAGTTGACGCTCCGCCGGGATATGATCTGCAAGTTCTTCTGTCATGGCAATATCGACGGCCAGGGTTTTCAAGTTGCGATTATTGATGCCAATGAGTGGCGATTTCAAGGCCAGGGCACGGTCCAGCTCTGATTTGTTGTGGACTTCAATCAGGACATCCATGCCCAGTTCATAGGCCTGTGTCTCCAATTCGCTGGCCTGGGCGTCCTCAAGGGCGGCCATAATCAGCAGGATACAATCAGCGCCCAAGGCCCGGGCTTCGACGATCTGGTAGGGGTCGAGCATGAAATCCTTGCGCAGCACCGGCAGGTCAACGGCGGCGCGCGCTTCAATGAGAAAACTGTCGGCCCCCTGAAAATAAGGTGTGTCCGTCAATACAGACAGGCAGGCCGCGCCCCCGGCCTGGTAGGCACGAGCCAGGGCAGGCGGGTCGAAGTCTTCACGGATCAGGCCTTTGGACGGCGAGGCCTTCTTGATTTCGGCGATCAGCCCGTAAGCGCCTTGATCGACCTTTGCAGACAATGCCCTTGCAAAACCACGAGGAGCAGAGGCCTTGCTGGCTTTCTGTTCAATTTCAGATAGTGGTGCTCGCGCTTTACAGGTGGCGATGTGCAGAAGTTTATCGGCACAGATTTTAGCTAGAACATCATCAGCCATTGGTAATGGCGACCAGTTTGTCGAGGGTCTGGCGAGCCCGGCCGTCGTCAATTGCCGCCGCAGCCTGGTCGACGCCATCCTTAAGATCGCCGGCTTTGTCCGCTATCAACAGGGCTGCAGCGGTATTGTAAAGCACGACATCCCGGTACGGGCCGGGGTCTCCTGCAAGGACAGCGTTCAAGGCAGCGGCGTTGTGATCCGGATCGCCACCTTTCAGATCATCGGGACTGGCCAGATCGATACCGGCTTCGGCGGGTGACACTTCAAAGGTTGTCACCTTGCCGTCTTTCAGGTCAGCAACAAAGCTGGGGCCGGTTGTGGTCAATTCATCAAGGCCGTCCGATCCATGCACAACCCAGGCGCGCTCGCAGCCCAGATTACCAAGCACCGTCGCCATCGGCACAATCCAGTCGCGGGAAAACGCGCCGCTGAACTGTCGTGTGACACCGGCAGGATTGGTCAACGGCCCCAGCAGGTTGAAGATGGTGCGGGTGCCAAGTTCGACGCGCGGGCCTCCGACATGCTTCATCGCCCCGTGATAGAGCGGCGCCATCAGGAAACCGATACCGGCCTCGGCTATGGCTCGTTCAACGTGGGCCAGGTCGGCGTCCAGGTTTACGCCAAGCGATGCCAGCACATCAGAAGCGCCGGATTTCGACGACAGCGCCCGGTTGCCGTGCTTGGCAATGGGAACGCCACAAGCCGCAGTGACAATGGCCGCGGCGGTGGAAATGTTATAGGAGCCCGAACCGTCACCACCAGTGCCGACAATATCGATGGTGTCGGCGGGAGCAGACACCTTCATAGCCTTCGCCCGCATGGTCTTTGCCGCGCCGGTGATTTCGTCAACCGTTTCACCGCGAACCCTGAGCGCCATCAGGAAACCGCCAATCTGGGCCGGGGTGGCGTTGCCCGACATGATGATGTCGAAGGCTTGCGTTGCTTCATCCTGATCAAGGGTGTTGCCGTCTGCGACTTTGCCGATCAGGGACTTCAGGTTATCGCTCATGCCGCAAGTTTCCCTTTTGTCAGGTCGATAAAGTTGCCGAGCAGGGCATGACCGTGTTCGGAGGCAATGCTTTCGGGATGGAACTGGACACCGTGAACGGGCCGGGTCTTGTGGGACAGGCCCTGAATGACTCCGTCAGGGCTGGTGGCGGTGATTTCAAGGCATTCGGGCACTGTTTCGGGGTCGACAGTAAGTGAATGGTAACGGGTTGCCGTCAGCGGGCTGGCAATACCTATAAAAATGCCATCAGCGTTGTGACTGATCGTGTCGGTCTTACCATGCATGGGCTTTGGCGCGCGGACGATGGTTGCGCCGAAATGCTGGGCAATCGCCTGATGGCCCAGACAAACCCCGAAAACAGGTAAATTTTCTGGCGCTTTGGCTAGAAGATCAAGACAGATACCGGCTTTGTCCGGATCGCAAGGACCGGGTGAAATGACGATTCCTTGCGGCTTTAAAGCCAGTGCCTGTTCGGCAGTGATGGTGTCATTGCGATGGACAACGACCTCTGCCCCAAGCTCGCCCAGATAATGGAGCAGATTGTAGGTGAAGCTGTCGTAGTTATCGATTAATAAAAACATTACAATGCACTATCAGGGGTTTCTTAAACCAATACATTATCGAAAATCTGAGGCCCAGTCACGTGAAAGCCCACAATGCCGCCAGCCTCCGCTATCGTCAAGTGTGGTGGCTGCGCTATGTTAGATTCTATCGAAGCGTTATACGTGTGAGTGTTCTATGGATTTCCTGTCCTGGCTTCAGGTTTTGACCGTTTGCGCCCTTGGCGCCATGTCGCCGGGGCCCAGTCTTGCGGTGGTTTTGAGAAACACCGTCAGCGGCGGCAAAAAGCAAGGTGTCATGACCGGCATTGGCCACGGTCTTGGCATCTATTTTTATGCCGGGCTTGTCGTTGCCGGGCTTGGCGTCGCCCTGGCTGCTGCACCTCAGGTGGAGATGGTGCTCAATGTCGCTGGTATCGCGCTGCTGGTCTGGCTTGGCTATTCGTTTCTGGCCAGCAACAGCAAAAATTCCAAGGAAGTCAGCGTTTCCGGCCATAACGGCTTTGTCAGCGGCTTTTTGATAGCCTTTCTGAATCCCAAGATAGCGGTCTTCTTTCTGGCCGTTTTCAGCCCTTTTTTGCGGGCAGAAGCGGGCCTGCTGGAGAAAACAATTCTGGCGCTGACGGCCGGTAGCGTTGATACCCTGTGGTACGTACTGGTGGCGCTTTTCCTTTCCGGTTCGGCCTTGACTCGCTATGCGACACTGATCGAAAAAGCGATGGGTTGTTTACTATTGCTGCTTGCTGCCGGGCTGGCCTACAGAATCTGGTAAAAGACCCCTTGACCTTCCGGTTGCTGGAAGCCCCATCTTGTTACCTTACATTAAGCTGGAATGTTTAAATCATGGAGCAAGGACTTAATCATTTGACAGGTCATGTGTCGTTGCCGGTTGAGGGCATGACCTGTGCGTCTTGCGCGTCGCGCATTGAACGGGTGATCGGCAAATTGAATGGTATCGGTGCGGCCAGCGTCAATCTGGCCACTGAGCATGCCGATGTTTCATTTGATCCGGCGGCTGTCAGCCGCTCCGACATCGCCGCTGCAATTGTGCGGGCAGGATTTCAGGTGCCAGCCCAGACTTTCGAGTTGTCCATCGACGGCATGACTTGCGCGTCGTGTGTGGGGCGGGTTGAAAAGGCGCTTTTGAAGGTAGACGGGGTGGTAACGGCAGAGGTCAATCTGGCCACCGAAAAGGCCCGTGTCAGCGGCCTGGCCGGGGCTGCAGAACTTATTCAGGCCGTTGAGAAAAGCGGCTTCGGGGCGGCCATGGTCAGTGGCGACGAGACCCAGTTCCTTGAGGACGAGCGCCGCGCCAAGGCCCGCGCCCGTCATGACCTTTTGGTGTTCGGCGCATCGGCATTGCTGACCGCGCCGTTTATCGTGCAAATGTTGTCGATGTTGTCAGGTAGCGAATTCGCCTTATCG
>JACNJU010000112.1 GCA_014382375.1 Rhodospirillaceae bacterium | reverse complement strand
AAGACCTAAGGGAGGAATGTGATTTTCGCTACCCAAAGTCCTCTTTGGGTCAAAACCCGCTATGACCGCAACCGCGTGACTCCCCTGTTATTTCCGCTTCACACCCAAAACCTGCCGTGGATATCACCTCGAATAAATTTGAAGGCATGCTGTTTTCTCCTCTAACAAATATGGAGAAAGACCATGCTACTTTTCAAAAAATCGCCCACTCCAATCGTACCTTGGAATAAAGGCAAGTTAATTGGGCCAAAACCACCACTTCAACTGAAACACGTTTGGGCCATCAGAACGACCTTGAAACTTGATGGCCGCACTCGTGATCTGGCTCTGTTCAATCTTGCCATCGATAGCAAACTGCGAGGTTGTGATGTTGTCAGCCTGAAGGTAGAGGATGTTGCCCCTCACGGTTATGCCATTGACCGTGGAACGATACGTCAGAAGAAAACAGGGCGGCCCGTCAAATTTGAAATTTCAGAACAGACGCGCCAATCCATCGATGACTACCTCGAAATGAAAAATAAGGAGCCGAGTGATTTTCTGTTCACGGGCAACAGAGGAAATGATCGATGCCTAACAACTCGGCAATATGCCCGTCTTGTTTCGGAATGGATTTCTCTTGTCGGTCTGGATGCATCTTTGTTTGGCACTCATTCAATCAGGCGAACCAAGGCAACGCTGATTTATCGGAAGACAGGAAACCTTCGGGCGGTTCAGTTGTTGCTTGGACACACCAAAGTCGAAAGCACCGTCAGGTATCTTGGCATTGAAGTCGATGATGCTTTGGCAATTGCAGAGGAGGTTGACGTCTGAAATACCGGGGCAGAGCGGAAATGTTCTGCCCCATTTCCAAAGCACCAATATCAATCTGGATAAGTTTGCCATAGCCCGAGGCTGTCATTTCCGCTATCGCTGGAAAAAGCTGAAATCGTGGACCGCAGTAGTGATCTCCGGGTTTGACCCAAACCGGAAGTCGATTGAGGTTCTTTGTCATCTTAATTAAATATGAGAAAGGTGATGGAATCACTTGGCACTAATAAAATCCATCAGCACAGCATTGAATATGTCTGGCTTTTCAAGATGTACGGCGTGGGCACACCCCGGAACCACGGCGAGGTTGGTGTTAGGAATTTCTTTCCATAACTGCTCCGGTTGGCTCCATGGGTAGGTACGGTCCCCGTCGCCCCAAAGTACTAAAGTAGGTGATTTAATGTGAGGGAGTTCCGCCTTTCCAGACCACGTATCCATGGCGGATAATCCCGCCAGCATAGCTTGAAGGGTTACCCCAACAGCTAAATTGGCGCACACGTGGTAGCGTTCCGCCTTCTCACCTTCCATAAACCAGGTCGCTGAAATGCGACGACCAGTTGCCTCGACCCCATCCTCAGCCGCTCGGCGTTTTGATTCTGAAATAGGCTCAAACCGGCCCGGCAAAGGGCCAACAGGTCCAGTCCCATAAAGAACCAAGCGATCCACCCGCTTTGGCGCTAAGGTCGTCATTTCCTGGACAATCATGCCTCCCATGGAGTGGCCCACTAAATGAAACCGGTCTACGCCAAGTGAGGACAATTCATCCAACACAAAAAGAGCGAAGTCCTTGATACGCTCTGGAGCATCCAAGTGGCGACGTTCCCCAAACCCCGGAAGGTCTGGTGCAAAAACCTGAAAACGGTCTCCGAAAACCGCCGATTGATCAGCCCACTGAGACCCGCCGCCCAAGTGGCCGTGTACAAATACCAGAGTTTCCATCAAAACCAGCTTATCATTTTACGTAAGGAGCCATGCTACTTGCTTTTACCCTGTACGATCCGATCTAGTATCATCGCACAGAACAGAATGGCGAAGCCGGCCAGAATCCCTTGACCGACATTTGCATACTGCAGCGCTTCCAGGACATCCTCACCCAGGCCCTTTGCACCAATCAACGATGCGACCACGACCATAGCCAGACTCAGCATAATCGTTTGGTTGATGCCGGCCCTGATCGACGGGCTGGCCAGCGGTAAATCAACGCGGGTCAATAAATACCACTTGGTGGCACCGAATGCGATTGCCGCTTCACGCACATGTTCGGGGACACCGCGCAAGCCCAGAACCGTCAAGCGCACGACAGGCGTGCCGCCAAAAATCATGGTCGTGACCACCGCCGCCGGTTTTCCAGTCCCAAAGAACGCGATCACCGGGATCATGAAAACGAATGCCGGCATGGTCTGCATGAAATCCATGATCGGCTGAATGAAAGAATAGAAGCGTGGGCGTCGTGCGCAAAACATACCGAGTGGAATGCCAATGATGATGGAAAGACACGCCGCCGTTCCAAGGAGAGCCAATGTGGTCATGGCTTTCTCCCAAAAACCAAGGAGCCCCATATAGGACAGAAATGCACCTGAGTAGATGGCCATCCGGAGACCCGCCGAAAGGCCTGTCAATAGGATGATGAAGCTAGCGATCACCATCCAGGGGGTTCGAACGAACACAAGTTCGAGCCCATCAAGCATTATACGAATACCAAGCGTTATGAAATCGAACAGGACTTCTCCGCTTGAGACGGCAGATGCAAAAAAGCTTTCGACCCATGCGATTGACGTCAACCGTATATTTGGCTCGGTCGGAAAGTCGATGAGCAGGGGGTAAACTCCGGGGAAGCTGTAATGCATGACGGTCGCAACAACGATCACGCTCGCGAACGCGGCGCTCAAAAACATGAGTTTCACAGGCATTCCAGAGGCGATGCTGGAGTCGGATAACCAGTTGGAGAAGCGCCGTTCGAGAACTGTATTGGCATAAACCGACTGGGCGAATTTCACCATAGCCAGAAGGGCGAAACCACCCAGGGCGATAGAAAGACCCGACTCTTCCAGTTGCTGGGCCTCAAGGCGAATGCCACCGCTCGCCCCCTCAAGAGATTCCCCCGAACGTCGATAGACATCGACCTTGCCGCAACCGCCTTCAATTGCGGACGCGAATTGTCGCTTGCGCAACTCGAGCGCTCCCTCAATTTGCGCAATACGAGCCCATGCACTCGACGCCAGCTCTCCAAACAAGCCCCTCAT
>JACNJU010000187.1 GCA_014382375.1 Rhodospirillaceae bacterium | reverse complement strand
CTCGCTGAAATCCGTCGGCCCGGACAGTATCAGAAGCGGCTTGCCCAGTGACATGGCGAGATGACAGCCAAGCCCGACAACCGAAACCAGCACCCGACAATCGTCGACCCATGAAATATAGGAATCCAGATTGCCATCGGGTGGCTGCCTGGAAATCGAAACCGAAGGGCCAAGCGCCGCTTCCACAGCGTCCCAGTGATTTTCTGGAAGCCCCTTGATACGCCATGCTTGCGGAACACGCATGTTAAAGCCGACATCGTGGGCCGGGTTTGCCTTATTTGTCGCGACAGACGGCCATGAAATTGTGGCGTCAATGCCGACGGCAGCGGCGAGGAGTCCCGGTAAATCGAATGTCCGGGATTTCAACGTTCCTTCGCCGCGCGTCAAATCGCCAAGGATGATTTCATCGTGGTCCGGGGTCACCCGCGCCGCCCCCAGATTGAGGACAACATCGATGTTTGACAGCTGGCGGGGAAGCTCTTCTTCGCTGAACATATGGTCAATGCGCTGACAAAGCCCGGCCAGTGGGAACAGGCGGGCAGGGGAACACCAGCCGATGGTGGTGGCATCAAAATTCGCGCTCAGCGCCAGCACACGAATAACATCGCCAAGCCCAAACCCGTCCTCAGAGGAGGGGAAATGAGAAGGCACAAAAATCAGAACGTTCTTTTTTGAGAGCCGGTTCATTGAAGAGCGGCCTTATACCACTGGGCAATACGGGGAAGAAAATTTGTATAATCCGTAAAGGCGATGCCAAAGTCCTGGGCCAGTGCTGAACAATCAAAGATGACGTTCTTGGGGTAGGGAACACCGACTGGAAGGGTGCTCTCATCACTTTTGTTGGCCCATTCAAGCTCAACGTTAAGGGTAAGGGCGTCTGCCAAAATGGTCACATAATCACGGACAGGAATTGGCATCGCGCCGATCGTGTAGGGCCGGGCCATTTTCTCTACAGGCAGGTCGATCGCAAGGTTATAGATCGTCTCCAGATCGCCCGCATAGACTTGTTGGTAGAGGTCATCTTCGTTGCCTGTCAGACGAAGGCGTCCCCCTGACCCAAGCAAGTGTTGTGTCAACAGGCCGGATTTTCCCGAAAAATCATCTTCCCCGATAACATTTTGCAGCCGGAAAATAATGGGCTTGAAGCCCGTGGCATTCAGGAAACTTTCCTCACAGGCTTGCTTGTTTCGCGCGTAGTTAAGCTCATCGGGTTGATACTGGGATCGCCGCTCATCATGTGCTTCAATGTTCAGCCCGCACATCACCGAACTGGTGAAGATATAACGTTGGCACCGACCGGCGAGAATCTTTACGGCATGTTCGGCATCTGCCGGTTGGTAACAGATATTGTCGATAACGACGTCAAAGTCGCGTCCGCCAAGGGCATATTCAAACGCGGCAGGGTCATTGCGATTGCACAAAATGTGATCAAGGTGGGCAAGTTCGCCGGGTATTGGTTGTTTTCCACGGGTCAGCAGGGTGACGTCATGGCCGTGGGCTATCAGGTTGGCGAGGATGCGCTTGCCGAAAAATCGTGTGCCACCGATGAAAAGAATTCTGCTGGCCACTTCTTAAATCCCCCTAATAAACAGAGATCGGCACGTATATGAAAAGCGGGTCAAAATCACGCAGCCTGTTTGAAATGGCGCGCACCCCGTCAAGGGACGTAATGACGACGCCCCGGTCATTGAGTGACAAATCTTTCGCCGGGGTCATGATCTGTGGGCTGATAAAGGGATAAAACAGGCCGCTTCTGTTCATGTCATCGTCGTAGATGCATTCGAGAAAATCGAGATTGCTGTTCAGATGATAAGCGACAACCGGCAACATCTGCCCGGCACCATAGCCGACCATAGGATGGTTACTGCGGCGGATCTGGTCCATGAACCGTGCCATCTGCTCTTTAAAACCAAGGTAATCAGCGCTCACTTCATCAATGGAAAGGCAAGGAATATCCGGTTGCTCATTGCTTCCAGCGCTGCGCCTGAAGGCAACACTGAGCGAGCCGCCCCAGTTGGCGTAATTATATGAATGGTCGACATATTTCCCGCCAGCCGCCTGGATCAACTTCAGGAATGTGGCCAGGGTCAGATAGTGGATATGCTGGTGGGAAACCTGATCGAAACGGCGGTTCTTTACCAGGCTTTCTGAATCCGGCACTTCCATGACCAGCAGGCCATCGTCAGCGACAAGATCAAGTAACTTTTTCAGCATGGCCACCGGATCGACAATGTGTTCCAGGTTGTGGGTCGAAACGATAAGGTCCGGCTTGCGGCCCAGGCTGGCCCCGATATCGATATCCTCGATAAAGCCGCCAATGACGGTAGCGTTGTCGGGGGTTTGGGGCGTTTCATCGATCCAGATCGGGTCAATGCCGAAAACCTGTTTTCCCATCTTTGAGAGTTTCTCCAGCAAGACAAAATCGTTGCAGCCGATTTCAAGGATACAGTCAAAAATCCGCTCAGGTGCCAGTTTGCCGATGTAGTCGATGAAAAAGTCGCTGGCAGCGGCCGACAGGTGGGATATGGACGAGCGATGGGCGTAACCGTCACCGTAAAGGGCCGGGGGTGAGAGAACATTTGCCAACTGCATGTGGCCGCAGTCTCGGCACATATTGAAAACCTGATCGAACCCCTTAACCACATCCGGGTTTCGGTTTTCCATAAAAATGCCGGCAAGGGGTAATTCCGGCAAATCTGCAATAACCTCCAGATTGCCTGAGTCGCAGAGGCTACATTTTTCAAGCTCGAGGGTTTGCAACGCCGTGTACTCCAAATATGGATAAATTATCACGTTTTCACAGACTTAGGCCATGGTCCGGGGTATCAGCGAGAAGCCAGGACATGATTTGCCTCAGTCAGTTAGGACGGGTCCGGTGCCGGTTGGTCGGCCAATACGTTGTTGAAAATTTGTCCGATAATATCGAGAACCTGCTCATCAGCTCCGGCGTGGTTTAAATGCCGTTCCAGCGCATTGTAGGCTGCTTCGGGCATGTTAGCAGCGCCGGCCAGTTCGGCCAGACTGATCTGAACTTCCTTGTCGCCGGGATTGTCGTTCGCGATCTTTGTCAGGGCCTCTATCGCACCGCCTTTGTCGCCC
>JACNJU010000133.1 GCA_014382375.1 Rhodospirillaceae bacterium | reverse complement strand
CAACAACCAGACTATCTGGCCGCTTCAGTGGTGGATTATTGCTCCGGCGTTCTCATTTCGGGGGTGATTTAAACGTTTACGAGGTGAATCTTTTAAATATTTGCTCCTTGAGGTCTCAATGAGCACCATGTCGTTGAATCGAGAAAATGGGTGTTTTACTAATTATTCCACCGAAACTTTAGAATCAGGCCAATCAGACTATTTTTGATGATAAGGCTAACAAAAAGGACAATCTTATGGGGCGATCCGAAATTCTCACTTTGTGCGATGAGATTTCAAAGAAAGGTTCGTTGGCATCCCTCGAAGACCTAGAATTTCTTTTAAGCAGCCTGAATAAGCTCCGTGAGAAACCTGTAAAAAGTCGAAAAAAAAGAGACCGACGCCTATTTAAGGGGCTAGGCGTGGCGCTGGCCTTCTTCGGTTATGGTTCCAAATCATCTACGAAAAAAAGACAGATGGATAATCTCCTTAAAAGACACTCCATCTTAGGAGCTAAAATTGGCAAGAACCCCTGCCTACCCTACGTTAAGGTTTGTGTCCCAGGTAAACTCAGCCGAGATTATGACCGATATGCGAAGGCTGTTCGGATTGCCGAAGACCAGGGCTTGAGACCAACAAAGTTTTACAAAACCCTTAAAAGAACGAAAGGCGGGATGACAGGATATATTGAAGGAAATGAGGCCAATCGGGGGTTTTAACGAACATTTTGGTGGGTATACGGTGGGGCAACAAAAACCAAGCCTTTACCGACATCGGTTCAGACAAAGAAAAACCCAAGGTTTCCCTTGGGTTTTTCATGGTGGGCACGACTGGGATTGAACCAGTGACCCCTGCAATGTCAATGCAGTGCTCTCCCGCTGAGCTACGCGCCCTTTTATCGACGCTTGTTGGTGCGCCGTTAAGGAAAGGCGTTTTAGTCCGATCCGGCGGGCTTGGCAAGTCCTAGTGCGCCATAATGCATCCTGTGTTATTAGAAAACCATGCCTGGTTCCCTGAACACCGATCCGTCCCCACCCTTTGACATTCTGCGCCCCAGGCAGTGGTTGGCGCCGCTGGTCTTTGCCTCGCCCCACAGCGGCCAGGATTATGGGCAGGCGTTTATTGATGCCTCGCGGCTCGACCCGCTTGCCTTGCGGCGTTCTGAAGACGCCTTTGTCGATGAGATCTTCGCTGCCGCCGCTGAAAGCGGAGCGCCGCTGCTGCGCGCCCGCTTTCCCCGCGTTTATGTGGATCCCAACCGCGAACCCTTCGAGCTAGACCCCGATATGTTCGAGGGCGCCCTGCCCGCCCACATCAACACAACCTCGAGCCGGGTCGCCGCAGGTCTTGGCACCATGCCCCGGGTGGTCACCAGTGGCGAGGAAGTCTATACAGACAAACTGCACTTTGATGATGCCCGCAAAACCATCGAAGCGACCTACATCCCCTACCACGAAGCCCTGAAGGGCCTGCTTGAAGAAGCAGGCCGGCAATTCGGCGGCTGTTTGCTCGTTGATTGCCATTCCATGCCGTCGGTCGGCGGGCCCATGGACCGGGATCCCGGTTTCAAGCGCGTTGATTTTATTCTTGGCGACCGCTACGGGACGTCATGCGCGCCTGAAATCACTGATTTGGTCGAACAGACCCTGCAATCCATGGATTACGCTGTCACCCGTAACAATCCCTATGCCGGGGGCTTCACCACCGAGCACTACGGAAAACCTGAAAGCGGCTGCCACACCCTGCAAATAGAAATCAACCGGGCGCTTTACATGAACGAGTTTAAAATTGTCCGCAGTGAAGGCTTTGAGAAACTGAAAACAGACATCAGCCACTTGATTGACGTTCTCGCCACGATCGATCCGAAAACACTGGTGGCGACATGAACAACCCGCTTGTCCGTGACGCCACTGAAGACGACTGCGCCGCCATCCAGGCCATTTATGCCGAACATGTCCTGCACGGACTTGCCAGCTGGGAAGAAACCCCGCCGGACGTGGCCGAGATCGCCCGTCGCATGGCGGAGATTAAAAAGGGCGGCTTCCCTTACCGTGTCATCGAGCTTGACGGCGTCGTCAGGGGTTACGCATACGCAGGTTCCTACCGGCCCCGACCGGCTTATCGACATACCGTGGAAAACAGCATTTATGTGGATGTTTCACACTACAAAAAGGGCCTGGGCGGAAAATTGCTGAAAGACCTGATCGAACAATGCACGGAGCTCGGGTTCCGACAAATGGTCGCCATCATCGGGGATTCGGGAAACACCGCCTCGATCACCCTACATGCCCGTTTTGGCTTCACACACTGCGGCATCCTGCGCTCGCTTGGCTATAAACATGGACGCTGGCTCGATCAGGTTCAGATGCAACTTGCACTGGGCGAAGGCGACAAAACCCCGCCCCGATAACCTTTTGGCACGACCATTGCTTCATAGCTTATGGGTATTTGGAGCAACGGTTTATGTTTATACGGTTTTTACTGGTTTTAACGGCTTTGACAGCGGCCATTTCGGGGCCTCGTATGGTCCTGGCCGGAACACCGCAAGTCATTGGAAACGCATGGGAATTATGCGATATCCAGGCGGCCCGCGTCGAGCAATCCAGAAGCATCCCGCAGCACCTTCTAAAAGCCATTTCGCTGGCTGAAACCGGTCGCTGGGACACCGTCCGGCAGGAAAATTTTGCCTGGCCATGGACCGTAACGTCCCTTGGCAAGGGCCATTACTTCCCCGACAAGCAGACGGCATTGAAATTCGTCCATCGCCTGAAAGCACGCGGTATCACCAATATCGACGTCGGTTGCATGCAGATAAACCTGTTTTACCATGGCAGTGCTTTCGCCAGTCTGGAACAAGCTATGGAACCGGCCGCCAACGTCGCCTACGCCGCCCGTTTTCTGGATGGGCTGTACAGAACCACCAGATCATGGACAAAGGCATCGGGTTTTTATCATTCGACCACCCCTGAACGCGCCCAGGCCTACAAGATGAAGGTCCTGAAATACTGGAATCAGCAGCGCAAATCCGCCTCCCTTCAGGATCGTAAATCTGTCGACTATGCCCGCATGGCCACCTTGAACAGCAACCACAAGGCGCAAAAAGAAGCCGCCCTGAACAACGCTGGCAAGACGGTTCGCGGCAACCAGATGGCGGCCTGGCGGATGGATGATCCGTCCGGTCACGACATGGCGACCCTGGCAGCCATGCGACGGGTTTCCAAACAGGCCCAGTGGCATGAGAAGTATTTCGGTAACGCCAATAAAAGCAAAGGCGAGGCCTTCGCGAACAAGCGCCGCAAGCAGCTTGAGAAATGGCGACTGACAAAAGTCGCCGCAAACTAAACGATCCCGGCTTTCTTCAAGGCGGCAATTTCCTTCTCATCAAGGCCGAGAATGCCTTTCAGGATATGGTCGCTGGAAGCGCCCAGTTCAGGGCCAAGGCTGTCGATCCGGCCCGGTGTTTCTGACAATCTGGGCATCACAGACGGGATAACCACATCGCCAATATCCGGATCCCTGTCGGTGATCGTCGCAAGATTGCCGCGGGCTTCAATATGGGGGTCGTCGAAAATATCGGCGATGGTGTTCAGGGGCGCGCACGGGACCTCGAAGCGAAGGCATATATCCATCACCGCCTGCTGCGTTAGCGAGCCGCTCCAGGCGGCGACCAGCTTGTCGACACGGTCGCGATGGGCAAGGCGCTTTTGCTGCTCGCCAAAGCCTTCCTCGCCGCCCAGTTCGGGACGCCCCATGGCCGCGACAAGACGCTCGAACATTTTATCGGTGGTACACGCGATGGCCACCCATTTGCCATCGCTGGTCGGGAAGTGTCCATGCGGGCAGGCATTGGCGGTACCAACCCCTTCGCGACCGCGCACGGTGCCTTCCTTGGCGTAAGCCGGGGCGATTTCATCAAGCACCCGGAACACCGATTCATAAAGCCCCACATCAACCATCTGGCCGGTTCCGCTGCTGTCGCGCTGGCGCAGGGCCAACAGCACGCCAACCGCCCCGTACAGGCCTGACAGGTAATCGGCAAGCGATGTCGAACCCGGCGTCACCGGTGTCTCGCCGGGCATCCCGGCAAGGTGGCTCAAGCCCCCAAAAGCATGGGCGATACGGGCGAATCCGGGGCGGCTGCGATAAGGGCCTGTTTGTCCGTAGCCTGACACCCTGAGCATCACCAGCCGGGGATTGATCCGGGATAAATCATCCCAGCCCAGACCCCATTTTTCCATCGTCCCGGGACGGAAGTTTTCGCACACCACATCGGCCTCACGGGCCAGTCGTTTGAAGATGTCAGCACCCTGGGGGTGGGAAAGACCAAGCGTCAGTGAGCGCTTGTTTCGAGCTTCGGATAACCAGGCCAGGGTCGAATCATCGCGCCCCGACGGGGTGCCGAAACGACGAAACGGATCGCCACTGCCGGGTTGCTCCACCTTAATAACCTCGGCCCCGAATTCTCCCAGGATCGAGGCCGCGTACGGGGCGGCAATAAAGGTCGCCACATCCAGCACCCGGATCCCCGAAAGCGGTAAATCTTGAACAGTCATCGAATCATCTCCACATAATAACAACCACCGGATACACAATAAATTCAAGACTTTTCATTTGTAGCCCTTTGAGGTTACAAGGTTCGTCTTGAATTTGATGAAGACATTAAAGACCATGAAAACCCGTCAAAACGCCGACGTTCTGCCCTCCATGATCGAGCTCAAAGGTAAAAAAGTCGCCGACATCGGTTGCGGTGAAGGCTCACTTACCCGCTTGATGACCCGCCACGGCGCCAGTGTGATCGGTGTCGAATGCTCCAAGGAACAGTTGCAGCGGGCCCGCGCCGCCAAACCGGCAGGCAACGAGATGTATAGCGAGGGCCGGGGTGAAGATCTTTCCTTCGAGGATAACAAGCTGGACCTGGTGGTTTTTTTCAATTCCCTGCATCACATCGCCATCGATAAACAGGACAAGGCCCTTTCGGAGGCGGCCAGGGTTCTTAAACCCGGCGGCATGGTTTATATCAGCGAGCCCGTGGCCGAAGGCGAACACTTTGAACTGATGAAGCCGGTCCATGACGAAACCGTCGTCCGCGACGCCGCCAGAAAGGCCATCAGCAAGGCCACCCGGCACGGCCTCGCACTGGAAACCGAAACCAGCTACCTGCACCAGACCCATTACCCGGACTACGATACATTTCGCAGCCGCGTTCAGGCGATCAACCCCGGCCTTGATGATGATTTTGACAAGCTGGAAAAGACCCTGAAAGACAACTTTGACAGCCTCGGCCACAAAACCGATGAGGGAACCAGCTTTGGTCAACCCATGCAGGTCAATTTGCTCGTCAAAATCGGGTGAGCGACCCTCGTTTTCTCCTCTATTGAACACTCAGCCATATATGATACCTTTTTGTGGTGATCGGGATCGAAGAAGTCGATCCCGTACTGGGTTGCAAGGCGTGCCTTAAAGCACGCTAACTGGCTGGGTTAAATGAACAAAAATGTAACTTTTGAAGTTCAAATCCTGCAAGGCGGGCGTTGGGAAACCCATGCCTCGTACCCGGCTGACCAACAGGGTCAGGCGATCCAGGACGCCAAGGCGCTGGAGAATATTTCCACCGTCACCAGCGTCAAGGTCATTCGCGAGGAAATCGACCCTGATACAGGGGCGGCGCAGGAAAACAACGTCTTCGCCAGTTCCAACTTGCCCGATGACCAGCAACCAGCCGGCAAAATGGAAGCCAAGAAAGCCAAAGCCGCCGGTGGCGGGGCTGCTGCAAAAAAAGCCCCCCCAGCGGCAAAAAAACCGGTAAAAAAAGCAGCGCCCAGGAAATCATCCGGGATGACGGCCGGGGCGGAAATCCCAACACAGATTAAAAACTTCAACCCCGACGATGAAAAGGAAGAAGCAACCTTTTCGATCTTCGGCCTGCTGATCAAGTTGTTGATGGCGCTGTTGTTCAGCACCATCATCGCTTCATTGATATCCAGCCTGGTTGGCGTGTGGTTGCGTGAGTCATCGTTCAGGGCCAATACCCAGTCCAATATTCTTTTCGGGTTGTTCATTGGCACTTTTGCCGTTTCGTTGATTTCCATGGGCCTGTCACTTATCTCCAAGGCGAGACTGAAATCAGCCAGCAAGCCACGACCTGTCAAGGCGGCGGCCCCCGCCAAGGCCAGTGCTCCCAAACCAAAGTTTGTTGAAAAGAAGAAAGACCACTTGCCCGGTAGCTTCCGCGATGAGGCCGAGAAAGAGGCAAAAAACAGCAAGCAAGACTCTGATCCGGAGGAAGAAAAGAAGAAAGATCAGGAAGAAAAGAAAGAGAAAGAGAAAGAAGAGGAGGCGGCACCCGAAGCAGAGGCAGATGCAGAAGATCAAATTGGTGCCGACGTCGGTTCTGGGATCAACGCGCCATGGGTCAAAAAACAGCAAAAGTTTGTCATGGACTATCTGCTCGCTGCCATGGAGCAAGGCGGTGTCGACAAGGCCAAACTCGACAATTTCAACAAGTTCGGGGTCAATCTCTTCATCGCCGGGGCTTGTGAAACCCTGTCCCAGGAACACAATCTGGATGGCAAGACCATGTCTATGGTAATTAGCAAACCGGTCAGTTACATGGGGTTCAAGCAGCGCGATGCCGAAGCCTTCGCCGACAGAATTCAGGGCTACCTGCTGGCCGATTCCAAATACATGCAAGCCTATCAGGCTGGCCGCAGCGCCATGAAGAGCCACCTTGAGGAAGACCCCGAGGCGTCAGAGCATCTTCAAAAGGCGCTCGAAGAATGGAACAAGCCGAAGGAAACGTCCGACTCTTCTGGTCCCGTCACCGTCCTGTTCACCGACATCGCCGGTTCAACAAACATGACCCAGACCATGGGTGACGCCGTCGCCCAGCAAGTCGTGCGTGCCCATAACCGCATCGTCCGCGATGCACTGGCGCAATTCGCCGGCACCGAAATCAAACATACCGGTGACGGCATCATGGCCTCCTTCACGACCACATCAAACGGCATCGACGCGGCAGCCGACATGCAAATGGGAACGCTCAAGCACAACGCCAACAACCCGGACCTGCCTTTGGGATTGAAAATCGGCCTGAATGCGGGGGAGCCGATCGCCGAGGACAACGACCTGTTCGGCACCACCGTTCAGTTGGCGGCGCGCATTGTTGACAAGGCCCAGGCCGGGCAAATTTTCGTCTCCGCCACTGTCCACGGCATTTGTGGCGGCAAAAATTACGCCTTCGTCCCCCGCGGCCCCTTCGAGATGAAAGGCTTTGACGGCGGCCTGACCCTGCATGAACTGATTTGGGATAAGGACGGCGTCCACCCGGAACCCGATCCCGTTCCTGTGCCGGTTGCTGAGCCAGTGCCGGAGCCGGTTGCTGAGCCAGTGCCGGAGCCGGTTGCTGAGCCTGTTGCCGAACCGGAAGCAGCGCCACCACCCGAGCCTGAATCTGCACCTGAGTCCGAAGCCGAAGCCGCCGAGATAACTGCTCCGTCCCCGCAATCAAACCCGGCAGTTGAACCTGAACCGCAACAAGACCCGGCCGCCGCCAGCGGCGACGAGGTCGAGGCGGCTGAGACCAAGGATCAGTGAGCCCCAAAACTCATGAGACAAAGGTTCCTGAAACGTTGGTGTTGGCTGTTACTTTTGATACCGGCGCTTGTCTTCATGGGCAGCCATGCGGCTTTTGCGGCCCCCCGTTGCCCACCTCCTGAGCAACCGGCCCGCCTTAACATCAAGACGGCCCCGGCCAAGGTGATTTATAAAACCGGCCACAGCCGCAGCGACCTGGAACGCATGCAAAGGGCACGGGGACGCCATCAGGGGGCTGGAAAATGGCGGGTTCTTGGCCTCACCCTGACCGAGTTCAGATACGCCATCAAAACCTCGGCAAGGCTCATCCCGATCAGCGGCGGCGGTTATTGCGCGCAGCCGGTTTCATACGACCTGACCATCGGCTTTTCCGATTTTCTGGTCCATATCGATCGCCAATACCGGCGCGGCAGTTGTGAATTCGCCGCTATCCGCGACCATGAAATTTCTCATGTGACGCTTTTCCGCAGTAATCTTTCGCGCTACATGCCGATCATCAGGCGCGAGGCCCGCAATGCGGCAGCCAGCGTCAGGTCCGTCGCCGTGCGCGACCCGGACAGTGGCGCGGAACGTCTTCAGGACCAGATGCAGCGCCGCATGAACCCGCTGATCAGCAAGCTCAACCGCGAGGCCGATAGCTCCAACGCCCGTATCGATACACCGGACAGCTATCGCCATGTTCACATGCTCTGCGATAATTGGTGATGGCAAAATCCCCCATCCAGATCGCCGATGACCTGTTCCTCGACCCCGGCGAGATCGAAGAGACCTTCATACGCGCCGGTGGCCCAGGCGGTCAGAACGTCAACAAGGTATCAAGCGCCGTCCAGTTGCGCTTCGACGCCCGTCATAGCCCGGCCCTTTCAAATGCGATTTACCTGCGCCTGAAACCGCTGGCCGGACGACGGATGACCGGCGACGGCGTTATCGTCATCACCGCCAACCAGTACCGATCCCAGGAGCGCAACCGCGAGGACGCCCTGAACCGGCTGATCGATCTGATCTTTGAGGCCGCAAAACCCCCGAAATACCGCCGCCCGACAAAGCCATCGCGGGCGGCAAAAAAACGCCGCCTCGACAGCAAACGCCACCGCGCCCGGGTCAAGGGCGACCGGGGTGCGGTCAAAGGTGAGGACTAGAATTTACAGCCCTTTTCATGTACAATAAATGATTGGAGAATATCCCTCTTTCAAACGGCGGGGATGGTCTTCCAATCCACGATCTCCGCCCGGAACCAATAAGGAGACGGATCATGGGTATGGCAATAACACTTAAACAATATCTCAATGACTGCCAGGTCAGTTTCGAAGAAATCGAGCATCCCTATCAGGCCACATCCATCAGCACGGCCAACAGCGCCCACATCGCCAGCGAGCATCTGGCCAAGGGCGTCCTGTTGTATGACGAGGAAGCCTACGTCATGGCGGTCCTGCCAAGCGACCACATGATTGATCTTGAGAAGATGAATGCCTGTTTCGACCGGCGTTTCAAAATGGCCAATGAAAGCGAAATAGAAGCCCTGTTCGAGGATTGCGACCCCGGCGCGGTGCCGCCCATCGGCGCTGCATACGGTATGAAAGTGATGTGGGATGACAGCCTGTCAGGGCAACCGGATATCTATTTTGAAGGCGGCGATCACCGCACCCTGATCCATATCTCGGGCGATGATTTCGGCAAACTGATGGCCGGGGCCAGACACGCTGGCTTCAGCACCCACGTCTAGATCAAACGGCCATTACCTGAGGGCAGGTTGCACGCGTGATCATTCGACCGACGGATGGGTTGACGAGAAGGCCTCAAGCTCGTTCATGCGCCTGGCGATGGCTTTAAGGCGCGGAAAGTCATTCTCGTCGATCTGCCCGGGCAGAACGATGTTGATAAATTCGTAAACCACGGCGGTGGTGATATCGACCTGGCTCATATCGGACCCGGCCAGCCAGCCGCCGTCCCCGGGGGCTGCGGCTTCCAGCGCCGCCATGCCCGAAAGCGCCTGCCCGAGGGCGGCGTCGAACCACTGATCCCAGAACCTGTCTTCGGGGCGGCGGCTTTTCTCATAATGGGCGACAACGGTCTTTTCAGCCGCCCCGACAGCCAGCGACAAGAGCCTCTGCGCCTTGCGGCGCTCAGACCCCGCAGCCGGAAGCAGAGCTCGCCCGGGACCCACCAGTTCATCGAGATAATCAAGAATGGCAATACTGTCGATCAGCACCTCGCCATCATCAAGAACCAGCGCCGGGACCCGCCTGAGCGGGTTCAGCTCACCAATAGCCGCAGAATCAGTGGCGGTGCCCAAAGGATTTCGCTGGCATTCAAAACCAAGCACGTTAAGGCTCACCTGCGTTCGCCTGACAAACGGCGAAAGCAGTCGACCGATAAGAATCACGTCTTCAATTCCTTTCTTTTAAGCCTTGATCCGCTCGCTTTTGGGATCATAGAACGGTTTAAGCGAGGCCGTTGCCGGGAAACGCTGGCAGGCGATTTCAATTTCGTATGAGCCGGCGTTTACATAATCCGCATCGACGCCATTTTCGCATTCCACATAGCCCATGCCCAGAGATTTACCGAGCGCATGGCCGAACATACCCGATGTGATGTAGCCAACGATTTCGTCGTTTCGCCAGATCGGTTCGTTGTGAAACATCAACGGTTCCGGGTCATCGAGGGCGAACTGGACAAGACGTTTCCTGACACCGTTCTTGCGTTGCTCTTCGAGCGCTTCCCTGCCGATAAAGCCGCCGGGTTTATCCCAGGCGACGGCGAAGCCGAGGCCCGCTTCCAACGGGGTGTCTTCACCGGCGATGTCATGACCCCAGTGGCGATAGGCTTTTTCGGTACGCAACGAATTCATGGCGTGCATCCCCACATGCTGAAGGCCGAAATCTTCTCCCGCCGCGACGATCAGGTCGTAAACGCCGGTGGCAAATTCCGTCGGGATGTAAAGCTCCCAGCCCAGCTCACCGACATAGGTAATGCGCGAGGCGCGGACCATGGCGTACCCCATCTCGATTTCCTGACTGGTGGCGAACGGAAAGGCTTCGCCCGACAGGTCCGCCGGGGTCAAGGTTTGCAAAAGCGCGCGGGACTTCGGCCCCATCACGCTGACCATCGCCATGCCGGAGCCAACATCGGTGAGGACGGCGTGGGCACCTGTGGGGATGCGCTTTTTCAACCAGTTGAAATCCTTGTTGGCTGATGAGAAAGCGGTGACGATCATATAGCAGTCCTCGGCGGTCCTGGTGACGGTCAGATCGGCCTCGATACCACCTTGCTCATTGAGCCACTGGGTGTAGACGATCTTGCCCACCGGCACCGACATATTGTTGGCGGCAACCTTGTTGATAACCGCTTCGGCGTCGCGCCCCTGCAGCAGGAACTTGGCAAAGGACGTTTGATCGAGCAAGCCTACATTTTCACGGATGGCCATGTGCTCTTTGCCTGAAGGGGCGAACCAGTTTTGACGCCCGTAGGAGTATTGATATTCAGGCTCGACACCTTCGGGGGCGAACCAGTTGGCGCGCTCCCAGCCACCGGCTTCGCCAAAACAGGCACCCCTGGCTTTCAGGCGGTCATGCAGCGGCGATGTTCTGGCCATCCGTGCCGTCTCGAACTGACGGAACGGCCAGTGCATGGCGTACAGAAGCCCCAGGCCTTCAACTGTGCGATCATGCAGATACCTGGCGTTGTTCTGGAAGGGCAGCATGCGGTTGATGTCCACGTCCCACAGATCCATCGGCGGGCGCTCATCGACGATCCAGTCGGCCAGGACCTTGCCGGCCCCGCCAGCGGACTGGATGCCGGTCGAATTGAAACCGGCGGCGACGTAGAAATTTTCAACTTCCGGCGTCGGCCCCAGATAATACCGGTCATCAGGGGTAAAGCTTTCCGGACCATTGAAGAACAACTGGATGCCGACATTTTCCAGCGCCGGCAAGCGCCGCATGGCGGTTTCCAGAATGGGCTCAAAATGATCGAAATCATCGGGCAGCTGGGTGAACGAAAAATCATCGGGGATGCCACCCATGCTGGCCATACCCCATGGCTTGGCGACCGGCTCGAAGGCACCCAGAAGCAGTTTACCGGCATCTTCCTTGAAATAGGCGCAGTTGTCCGGGTCACGCAGGACCGGCAGGCCGGGCGTCATGCCTTCAAAATTATCGGTGACGATATAAAAATGTTCGGCGGCGTGCAGGGGGATGTTGGCCCCGGCCATCAGGCCAAGCTCACGTCCCCACATACCGGCGCAGTTTACGACGACTTCGGCTTTGATGTCGCCTCTGTCGGTGGCGACGCCGGTGATCCGGCCATCTTTTTTATGAACGGCGGTGACCTTGGTGTCTTCAAAGATTTTGGCACCACCCATTTTCGCACCCTTGGCGAGTGCCTGGGTCAGGTCGATGGGATTGACCTTGCCGTCTTTGGGCAGGAAGACCGCCCCGACCACATCATCGACATTGATCAGCGGCCACTTGTCTTGCGCTTCCTTCGCCGAAATGACCTCGACTTCCAGCCCAAAAACACGAGCCATGGAAGCGCCGCGTTTAAGCTCCTCAAAGCGGCCCTCGTTACAGGCAAGACTGAGCGAGCCATGCTGGGCGAAGCCTGTCGCCTGCCCGGTTTCTTCTTCAAGATAACCAATCATCTCGGCCGTGTACTGGGCCAGCTTGGTCATATTCTGGGTAGCCCTAAGCTGGCCGACAAGGCCTGCCGCATGCCATGTGGTGCCGCTCGTCAACTGCTTGCGCTCAAGCAGGACGACGTCACTGCAGCCCCGTTTGGTCAGGTGATAAGCCAGTGAACAGCCAACAACACCGCCGCCAACGATGACGACCTGGGCCTGGGTGGGGAATTGTTTCGACATGACGGGACCTCGTTTTTAAATGTTCAGTATGATGGTGGCGTGACAACCCAGACGACCGACGTTGGCACGTCGCCGGGATTGTGGCAGGTGTGGGGAAGATTGCTTTCAAAGGCGAAGCTGTCACCGCTGTCCAGGGTTTGGGTGTTGCCGGCAACGGTCAGTTCAAGGACCCCCGAAACCACGTAACCGCCTTCTTCGCCTTTACGGGAATAGGGCTCGCCGGTGCTGGCGCCGGGTTCCAGGGTGGTCATCAACATTTCGATTTGACGGCTCAGGTTTGGTGACAGCAGTTCTTCACTGACCCCGGTTCCGGTGTAACGCAACTGCCGCCGCGCCTCCTTGCGGACAATGAAATCACGCTCATCTTCTGCGGCCACGGCATTGCCCTGAAAGAACCAGGTTATCTGAACAGCCAGCGCGTCACTGATCAGTTTCAGATTGGGAATGGTGACCGGGGACATATTGCGTTCGACCTGGCTTAACCAGCCCGTCGAACGACCGACTTTGGCAGCCAGCTGCGGTATGGTCAGGCCCTTGGCCTTACGCAGGTCACGGACCTGAAAACCAACGGGAATAGAATCATTCTGCTTCATTGCCTGACTGTCTTTTGATCACCGGAGGAGCCCCTGTTGATTGACAACTTCAAGAAAAAAATTAGGCCTCTGATCAGAAAATGTAAATGAAAAAAATGGTGATAAATTTCATTTTTATGAAAAATAATAAAAAAAGCCGGGACACCTGAATGTCCCGGCTTATGAAGGTTGATTAAGAACTCAGTGATCGGAGCCGCGCTTGAAGTTGAATTCGGCACCCTCGCGGATGCCTGACGGCCAGCGCGTGGTCATGGTTTTCAGGCGGGTGTAGAAACGCACCCCTTCCATACCGTGGATATGGTGATCACCGAACAACGAACGCTTCCAGCCACCAAAGCTGTGGTAGGCGACGGGAACCGGGATCGGCACGTTAATGCCGATCATGCCGATTTTGGCGCGACTGGCGAAATCGCGGGCCGCATCACCGTCGCGAGTGAAGATCGCAGCACCGTTGCCGTATTCATGGTCGTTGACCAGGCCAAGGGCGGTGTCATAGTCCCCGGCGCGAACGACGCAAAGCACAGGTCCGAAAATTTCGTCCGTATAAATGGACATGTCGGGGGTTACCTTGTCAAACAGGCAGCCGCCGACGAAATAGCCGTTCTCATAACCCTGCAGGGAAATATCGCGGCCATCGACAACCAGTTCGGCACCGGCAGCGACGCCAGCATCCACATAGTCCTTGATGCGATCCTGGGAATCCCGCGAAATCACCGGACCCATTTCCGACTCTTCATCAGTATAAGGGCCAACTTTAAGGGCCTGCACCTGTGGAGCCAGCTTGCCGATCAGCGTATCGGCGGTTTCATCGCCGACACAGACGGCAACGGAAATCGCCATGCAGCGCTCGCCAGCTGATCCGTATCCGGCACCCATCAGGGCGTCGGTGGCCTGATCCATATCAGCATCAGGCAAGACGATCATGTGGTTCTTGGCACCGCACAGCGCCTGCACCCGCTTGCCATGGGCACAACCGGTTTTGTAGATGTATTCACCAATCTGGGTTGAACCGACGAAGCTGATGGCGTCTATGCGCTCATCGGTGAGCAACACGTCGACGGCTTCCTTGTCACCGTTGACGACGTTGAGAACACCATCTGGCAGACCGGCCTCGCTTGCCAGTTCGGCAATGCGGATGGCGACGGAGGGATCACGCTCGGACGGCTTGAGGACGAAAGTATTGCCGCACGCAATGGCCACCGGATACATCCACATGGGTACCATGGCCGGGAAGTTAAACGGCGTGATACCGGCGACGACACCAACAGGCTGACGAATGGTGTAGCTGTCAACGTTGGAGCCGACATTCTCGGAATACTCACCTTTCAGGGCTTGCGGGATGCCACAGGCGAATTCGACGACTTCAATGCCCCGGCCAAGCTCTCCGCGGGCGTCGGGCAGGGTTTTACCATGCTCCGACGACAGCAGTTCAGCCAGTTCGTCAGTATGTTCGATCAGCAACTCGCGCAGTTTGAACAGCACCTGTGTCCGCCTCGCTGGCGGTGTCGCGGCCCAACCCGGAAGGGCAGCAGCGGCAGCGGCTATAACGGCCCGGACCTCATCGGCGCTGGCCAATGGAACCTGTGCCGTCACATCGCCGGTCGCCGGGTTAAAAACGTCGCCAAGACGTCCACTTTTCCCTTCGACCCGTTTACCGTCGATAAAATGGTTCAGCGTCTTCGTCATCTTCCTTGTTCTCCTTTAGAGGTTCGCCAGAACATCGCGAAGGATGCCGCCTATTTCGTCGATATCGCTCTTTTGGGCAATAAATGGTGGGGCGACCAGCGCGCAGTCACCGGTAAATTTAACATGCAGGCCTGAGGCAAAAATCTTCTTCATGGCCCGGGTTCCGGCGACGCCGGGGGCTTCGCCGGTTGAAACGTCGATACCGGCAAGCATCCCGTAACCGCGAATATCGGTGACCTTGTCCAGATCCTGCATATCATAAATCATGTCGAGGAAATATTCGGACATCGCCGCTGACTTATCAAACAGGCCATCTTTTTCGTAAATGTCCAGGGTTGCAAGACCGGCCGCACAGGATGCCGGATTACCCGAATAGGTGTAGCCGTGGAAGAACTCGACCGCCCCGTCCGGTGCAGCGTCAACGACGGTGTCGTATATTTCATCCTTAACGGCGACAGCGCCCATGGGCAGCACACCATTTGTCAGGGCCTTGGCCATGGTCATGATATCAGGGGTGACGCCGAATTCCTGGGCGGCGAAAGGCTTACCCAAACGTCCAAAGCCGGTGATCACTTCATCAAAGACAAGCAGGATGCCATGGGCGTCACAAATTTCACGCAACCGTTCAAGGTAGCCCTTGGGCGGTACCAGGCAACCGGTTGAACCGGCAATCGGTTCGACAAAACAGGCCGCAATGTTGCGGCCGCCGAGCAACTGGGCAAAGCGTTCAAGGTCTTCGGCCATTTCGGCGCCATGTTCGGGCTGGCCCCGGCCATAGCGGGCTTCGGGCGTCCAGGTGTGGCGCATGTGGGCAACACCGGGCATCACGGAGCCAAATATCTCGCGATTTTTCATCAGGCCGGAAAGTGAGGTACCGCCAATATTGACGCCATGATAGGCGCGCTCGCGCGAAACAAACTTCGAACGGTGGCCCTCGCCGCGGGCGCTGTGATAGGCCATGGCGATTTTCAGGGCGGTGTCGATGCTTTCAGAGCCGGAGTTGGTAAAGAACACATGGTTGATTTCATCAGGGGTCAGGGCGGCGACACGGCTTGCCAGTTCGAAGGACGGCGGCGAACCGATCTGGAAGTGCGGGCTGTAGTCGATTTCCATCAACTGCCTGGCCACGGCGTCGGCGATTTCCCGGCGGCCGTGACCGGCGGCACCACAGCAC
>JACNJU010000074.1 GCA_014382375.1 Rhodospirillaceae bacterium | reverse complement strand
CAACCGTGTTGACGCAGACAGCCGCAATCCATGCGTCCATGCCTGTCCAATGCGGCGGCTTGTCAGAATCAACGAATTTCGGGTTCAGCTTTTCGACACCTTTCGGGCTATAGGCCTGCGTCATGCCTTCAGCTTTCAGCAGCATCAGACTGGTCGCTGCCAGGCCCCATACCACGTCGGCCTGCGGGTTATTTTTTTCCGCCAGAAGTTTGGCGGTCACGATACCCGTGGAATCGCGAACCCAATTAATCTTGATGTCTGGATAGGACTCATTGAACTTCGCCGCATAGCTTTTCAAATCCTCCGCTTCGACGGCCGTATAAACTGTCAACTCAGCGGCCGAGGCGGTATTGAATCCAAGGCCCATGGTGAACACGCCAGCTAGGGCAGCCGAAGCCCATTTGGACCAGCGCTTTCCATTAGGGGTTTTGGTCATCTTTTTCTCCTTGTTCTCTGATGAATTCTCCGAATGGAGAGGGGCAGGGCGATAATCCCACTTCGATTTCGCGAACTCTTTCCGGTCATAATCCCACATTTTTATTAAATTCACCACATCAGCTTATTCCGAAGACGCACTCGTGTGAAGGCAAATTATTTGGTGGTGATGCAGCAATTTATAAGGATATTCGCAACAGGTTCGGTTTCAATGTCATATCAATGAACGTTCCATGGCATCTCAATGAACGTTCCATGGCATCGGCGCATAATGCATTGGCTAACTTGACATCACTTGTATCTCGCAGGTAAGTCGTTGGTATTATGACGAGAACAAACATGCTTGCAGAAGAACGGCGCAGCCGAATTCTCGAAGTGCTGGACGTACGGGGATCGGTTTCCGTAACTGAGCTGCACCGTCAGCTGGGGGTGTCCCGCGAAACCATCCGCCGGGATATCACTCTACTTGCGCACGAGAGCCGGTTGCGAAAAACCCATGGCGGAGCCCTCGCGCATACCTCTATGGAACCCTCCCTGTCGGAACGGCTCTCTGTTAACATAGAAGGGAAACGCCGCATCGCTGAGGCAGCGGCCGAACTGGTGCCGGATGGCTGTTCAGTGATTATTGATTCCGGATCGACAACCCAGTGCCTAGCCGATTCCCTTAACTTACATCGAGACCTGACCATCTACACCAATGATCTGCAGGTTGCGAACAAACTGTATGGCCGTAATGGTCACCGGGTATTCATGATTGGTGGAGAATTGAATGAAAACGAAGGATCGACCTTCGGTGCGGATTCCATCGCCATGTTATCAAATTACTTCACGGACTTTTCCTTTTTGGGCGTCAGCGCCGTGTCTGCACATGCATGGTTGACGGACTACAGTCGGGCTGCTGCGGAATTGCGAGCGACCATGATTACACAGGCAAAAACCTCGGTTCTTCTGGCCGACAGAAGCAAGTTTAACGTCACGGCCTCTGCCCGTATTCAAAACGCAGATCAGGCATCCATGATGATCACCGATACTGACCCCGGCGAAAAAATCACGAATACCCTGAAGGGATTCGGGATGGAGTTGCGTATCGCGGGACCGGGTTGAGGCAACGGTTATCGGTTCCCAACCCGCTTATGATCTGCCCCCGATCTGGATGACGTCTGTTCTGCGTCCGATAGCAGAAATCGGTAAGACGTGCAGATGGAGTCTGCCACTAGCCATAAAGCGATATTGCAACGGTTATGTTGACAAAGCAGTAGCAGCCTAGAATGCTGATACGGTATCCGAGGCAATGGGCGCGTGATCAAAAGCGTCTGGCATAGGAGACAGGGTTGGTCGCAGAGGGCATGGTTTACTTTTTGAAATCGTTGAGATGAAGGAAATTCAAGGCAAATGCCAACAAGTAGGAAAACTCAGAAGCAGCCCTCAAAAATCTGGTACAATCCGATTGATCTGACGCCCGAATTGGCCGAACGGCTGGTAAATGGGCTGGCGAAGAACCACCGCCATCGGCTCGAACTTCTGGTGCGCAAGGGCGGGCGGGCGAGCATGGTGGCGCTCCTCGGCATTACGCAAGACGACGACTTGCGTATCCTGTCTTACTTTCAAGGTGCGCTCAGCCGCAAGATTCGCCGTCTAGTCGGAGACCGGGAAAAACGATTGCACTTGATTGGCTGGGATTACGCTTCGACCGAGTGGGACGCCGAGCATACCAAAATCGTTAACGGCGACTGTTATATCTCCGACCAGACCGTCGTGGCCTTGAGCAAAGCACTGGGTGTAAAGATCGACAACGACGTGCCGCCTAACGATCTCCGCCGCAGAGACTGGTGAACCACCGGCAGGCAGGGCGAGAGAGGGTCGGCGTCATTTTCGTCTTCGACGGGGCATCGTCACCGGACTGATCTGAGAATTCCAGGTTGTTGAAATGTCCGAGTAGGGTCATAACCGGCCAAAACTCATCATATCAAAGCGGGGCCGGTTTCTGATCAATACCAGCCAGAAATTGCGATTTTCCTTGATGTTTTACATGTATTATGCTTTAAATCCT
This sequence comes from Rhodospirillaceae bacterium, assembly GCA_014382375.1. Taxonomy (GTDB): domain Bacteria; phylum Pseudomonadota; class Alphaproteobacteria; order Rhodospirillales; family JABHCV01; genus JACNJU01. The sequence goes on along the minus strand of JACNJU010000074.1, from coordinate 672 downwards.
AAAATAGCAACTTATGTTCTTTGATATTGTGAATAGGAAACCACCACCGACGGGGCATTCTCGAAAAAGCGGGGATGCAGTCGTTCGGTGGTATTCCAGACTCCGGCTTTTGCGGGAGCGACGGTTGTTATGATGCAAGAATGTCTATGCGGGGGGGATGGCCAATCAGGCCAATCTGGCGCCCCTGTATCGTCCACTCCAGCCGTTTTTTGTGCATTTCAGAATTTTCCATAACAGTGCAAAATGTAGACATGTCTACATTCCCGATATGGGAAAACCTTTGATTTTGCAGGCTTATTCGGGAATTTTCCATAATCTGGCGCATGTATGTCTACAAATGTGGCGATTATCCCTTAAAGACAAGTGAGAGGATTCGGTCGCAGGATGTCGTGGTCAGAAGATGGGCTGGTTATTGGCCAATGGTATTTCGAATATAAAGAGATTAAAGTGGATGCGTATTCAACCGGTGGAACCCGGTATCAACGCATCTCACGGGTAGGCATGCCAAGAATCTCAAATGAAATAATAAATTGCGTCTTTTATCTGTATGAAACAGTAGAAGACGCGAAGCGGGGGGAAAAGGCTGGGGGATCTTTGTGAATCTTTTCATCCCGTTGCGTCTCGAGTGCACGGGCAAGATACTTCAAGGCCTCTGGATGCGCGGTTATAACC
>JACNJU010000047.1 GCA_014382375.1 Rhodospirillaceae bacterium | reverse complement strand
CGACACCGAAGGCGTTGGCGAGCTGGTCCGCATTGCGGTGGAACGCGGGCGCGCCGCCCGGCCCGATATCAAACTTGGCATTTGCGGCGAGCACGGCGGCGATGCGGCCTCTGTCACATTCTTCCATCAGGCTGGTCTGGACTACGTTTCGTGCTCGCCCTACCGGGTGCCTATTGCAAGGCTTGCCGCTGCCCAGGCGGCCCTGGGCGTGAAGCCTAAAGACAACGCCTGAAATCAAAAGCAGGAAGCCAGCGGGGGAATGAAAACGGTGAGCTTTTTCCAATCAACGTGAGGGTTTGGAATAAGTGAACACCTATCAGTCGCGGCGCACAAAAATTGTCCATTCATTTAACGGATAATCATCAATTAACGCGACGTTGTCGGAAAGTTCTGAACAGAAATCCATGAACGTGCCGGCATCGGCGTAATACAATCCTTCGCCCTGATCGGGATGTTCTTTATCAAGCATGTTGAAGGCGAGGCCCTTTTTGGTCATCGGCCACAGCGCCTTCAGGCTCGATTTGACGTAATCATTCCAGGGTTCGTCTTCGACGAGGAGTTTAAGATTGTAAGTTCCGGAAACAAAAGTGAAGTCGGCCGCGCGATCAATTTTCATGGCCTCCGTAAACGTCGCCCGTGGATCATGAATTCGTTGCCATGCGGCATGGATCATTTCCTCGGAAATATCATAACCGGTGTAGATCATTTTTGATAATTCGGGCAAATCGCTCAAAAAATCGAACATGGCACCGTAGCCACAACCAAAATCGCTGATGCTGACGGGTTCGGGAATTTTAATATCAGCCAGGATACCGACCAAAATTTCGAAGCGCAGTTGTTGGCCTTCGCTGCTTTTCCATAAAACACCGGTAGGGGTTTCTCCGAAACTCCTGACCCGGCGCGAAAAGACTTCGGCGATATCTTTTAGGAACGGTGGTTGGCCCCAGTTGCGAAAAAACTTCATGGATTGGATTTAAATTCGGCCCAGTCCGGTTTTATTGGATGAAGATGCGTCCCCTCGGCACTTAAGGCTTCGCCACTTTCCATGACGCTCTCGAAATGTTCCAGGCGGATCATCGCCAGCCCTTGATCACCCAACCCGGAACGCATCTCACCGGCTTGCTTGTCGCCCAGCATGAGCGGTGTGCCGGGGGCTGGAAGGGGACCTTCGACGCGAACCGGCATCAGGCGTTTTTTGACCAAACCCCGATAATGGGTGCGGGCGATCAATTCCTGGCCCATGTAGCAACCCTTGTCCCAGTCGACTCCATTGAGCTCGTTAAAGCCATTTTCAAGCAAGATGGCCTTATCGACAATCATGTCGCGGCTGCCATCAGGCAGACCAAGATGCAGGCGCGCCGTTTCATACTGATCAAGGGTGCCGGTGGGAAAACCTGCATTGATAAGGGATGCCTCGGCCCCGCTTTGGGGGATAACGGCGCGACCACCGATCTCCGCCAGACGGGGGTCGATAAAGACAACGCCACCAAGGAACGCTTTGGCCAGCCCTTCCCGGGTGTCCAGTTCAAGCGCGTCAGCGACACCATCACCGATAAGGGCGGCTACGCAAAATTCTTCGCTGCGATCAACCAGGTCCACTTTCGAGCGCAGTTTGTACATGGTCAACTTGCGCTTAAGATCGTCGAGCCGTTCAGATTCACAGTCGATCAGCAAGCCGTCATCAAATTGGCAGATGAAAAAATCGTGTAGAAATTTCCCCTGCGGGCTCAGTAATGCTGAATACAGCGCCCGCTCAGGGCTAACCATGGTGACGTCGTTGGAAACCAGACCTTGCAGGAAATCCCTGGCGTCTTCTCCCGAAACGCTTAAAAGACCACGATTTTTCAGTATCACATGAGTACAGGCGGACATGATTTTCCCGATGCTTTCCTAGATTGCGATTCAAGACATAGATTTGGTGTTTTTTTGCGCTTATGGCAAGGGCTGAGCACTTTGCAACTGGTGCCATGGCACGTATAACAACGACTATGAGAATCCTGTTTATCACATCGACCCGGGTTGGTGACGCAATTTTGTCAACAGGCTTGCTCAATCATCTGATTGAAGAGCATCCCGGGGCTCGTATAACAGTAGCCTGCGGGGGGGCGGCGGCATCCTTGTTCGAGGCGGTTCCGGGGCTGGAAAGAATCGTCGTTCTGGACAAGATGCTGCTGTCTTTGCATTGGTTAAGGCTATGGACACTTTGCGTAGGGCGAATCTGGGACGCTGTTGTCGATCTTAGAAATTCATCGATGTATTACGTTTTACCTGCCCGGAAACGTTGGCGCATCGGGCGTACACAGGCGGGTCTACACCGAATCAAACAATTGGCGTCTATTTTTGATCTGGCTGATCAGCCGCCATCACCAAAACTGTGGTTATCAGATGACATCAAGGCGAGGGCGAGAAGCCTGATTGGCGATGGTGCCCCGGTTATAGCCGTTGGCCCGACAGCCAACTGGCGGGCGAAGACGTGGCGGGCCGAGCATTTTGTTAATTTGATCGAGCGCCTGACTGCTTCCGATGGAATTATTCCCGGCGGGCGGGTTGCAATTTTTGGACGTGACGACGAACGGCCCGGCGCGCTTAATCTGATTGACGCCGTGCCCAGGGAAAGGCGTATCGATCTGGTTGGCCATCTTGATTTGCTGGAAGCCTTTGCCTGCCTGAAATGGTGTGATTTTTACATTGGCAACGATTCAGGGTTAATGCATCTTGCAGCGGTTTCCGGAATACCGACTTTGGGACTTTTCGGTCCCAGCCCAAAAGAACTGTACGCCCCCTGGGGGGAATATTGTGACGTGGTTTCGACCAGCATCCCCTACGAGGAGATCTTCCCTGAAAACTTCGATCACCGGGGTTCAGATACCCTGATGGACAGCCTTAGCGTTGAGTCAGCGGAACAGGCGGCCAGGGATTTGTGGCGCCGCAAGCAGGAATCCGGTTCATGAACAGACAAACCGCCTCCGCAGATAATCTTTCCATTCTCATTGTTGTTTATAACGAAGAAGCGTGTCTTGATGAATGTCTCAAACGGTTGTCTTTTGCTGGCGAGTTGGTGGTTGTCCTCGACAAATGTACTGACAGATCAAAGGAAATAGCCTGCCGTTATACAGACAGGGTTCTGGAAGGTGCCTGGGAGCTTGAAGGGGAGCGCCGCAATGCCGGTATCGATTTTTGCCGGGGCGCATGGATTTTGGAAGTCGATGCCGATGAATGGGTCAGCGCCGAACTGGCTGCCGAAATTTGTGCGACCATTGATACAGGTGGCGGTGATATCTTCAATATTCCGGTTCATAATTACGTTGGTGGACGCTGGATCCGTTATGGCTGGGGCGGAAATTTTGGCAAGAACGGCTATCCGGGTTTGTTTAGAAAAGGCGTCAAGGTTTGGGGAAGCCAGCGTGTCCATCCGCATTTGACGGTCACGGGATCTCAAGGTCCTGTGCTGACCAATCCCCTGATCCACCATATTGATGATAATATATCTGACATGATCCGCCGTTTTGATCGTTACACAACGGCGCGGGCCAAAGACCTGGCGGAGCGCGGTGAATTGGGTTCGGTTGCCAACATGGTTCGGAAGATTTTTTCGCGTTTCTGGAAATGTTATGTCGGTCGCAAGGGCTACCGGGAGAACGGATACGGCATCGTCATTGGCATCCTGGCGGCAATCTATCCACTGGTTTCGGTACTCAAAGCGACGCTTGAAGAAGCGAAGAGCCCGGCACCATGAGCGATATCGCCCTAAGCGCCCTGATATCGGTTCATAATGAGCAAGCCCAGCTGGCTGATTGTCTGGAGCGGCTTTCCTTTGCTGATGAAATCGTTGTCGTCCTGGACAAGTGTACGGATGGTTCGCAGGCCATAGCCGAAAAGTTTACCGATCAAATTCACCATGGATCGTGGGTGCTTGAGGGGGAACGGCGTAATGCTGCGATCAGTTTTTGTAATGGTCGCTGGGTTTTTGAAGTTGATGCCGACGAGCGGGTTCCCGAAGAACTGGCCGATGAAATTCGCCGCACCATCGAGACGACCCCGTACGACTGGCATGAAATTCTGGTTGATAATTACGTCGGTGGGCGGTTGGTGCGCTGGGGCTGGGGGGCATCATTTGGCAAGGCCGCGTATCCGGGGTTGTTTCGTAAAGGCGTCAAGGTGTGGGGCAGCCAACGGGTCCATCCGTCACTTCAATGGTCAGGCAAAAAAGGGCCGATGCTGAAGGGGCGTCTGGATCATTATGTTGATCGCAATATTTCGGACATGATTAAAAGGTTGGATAACTATTCGAGCGCCAGGGCCCGGGATTTGCGCGACGCGGGAGAGACCTGGGGTTCTACGGCTAACAACGTGCGCCGTCTGTTTTCGCGGTTTTTCAAATGTTACGTTCTGCGCAAGGGCTACCGGGAAGGCGGCTATGGATTGTTGATTGCGCTTTTTGCGGGGCTTTACCCCCTGCTCTCTCATCTTAAAGCGAAACTGGAGGACAACTGAGTGTCACGCATTGTGTTTGCCGATGACGGCATTGAATTTGATGGCAAGACACCCGAAAACGGTCCCCTGGGTGGGGTTGAATCCTCCGTCGTCAACCTGATGGAAGAACTGGCCAGACGCGGCCACGAAGTTTTGGTCCGCAATATGTGCGCCGCCCCGCTGGTCCATAAGGGGGTCGACTGGGCCCCGATCCATAGTGACCGGCCCTATGGCAACATGCCCGAGCACGCTGATCTTTTCATCGCCAACCGCGGCGACAAGTTGATCGACTTGATGCCGAAAGCGGGCCGCAGTGTTTTCTGGATTCATAATCCGGCGAATTTTCTTCTTAAATATCGCTATCTCAAGAAGCTGTGGAAAGTGCGTCCGGCCATTATTTTTATTGGTGATTATCACGCCACCACGTACCCCAGGTGGGCCCCGGCTGGTGAGCGCATCGTCATCCCTTATGGTATTCCCGATCTTTTCAGGAACGCCGAGCCGGGAAAGCAAGTTCCCGCACCGCGTGCAGTCTTTACCTCAAACCCCTTGCGTTCGCTGGACTGGTTGCTGGATCAATGGCAACACCATATTTATCCGAAAGTGGCCGGTGCGGAACTGCATGTTTTCTCGGGTGCGGCGACCTATGGTTCTGTTGGTGAAGGCAAGGCCCACGCGATGGACAAGGTGCTTGAGCAAGCCCGCGCCCTGGAAGGTAAAGGGGTTGTCCTGCGTGGACCAGTAGCCAAGGCGCAACTGGTCGAGGAATTCCGCCAGGCCCGGGTGTTGCTTTACCGGGGCGATATCAACGAAACCTTCTGTCTTGCCGTCGGCGAGGCGCAGGCCATGGGTGTCCCCGCTGTCGTTGAAAACCTGGGTTCGGTCTCAGAACGGGTGATTGACGGCAAAACCGGATATGTTGCTGAAAGCGAAATCGGTTTTTCCTCATCGGCGGTAAGCTTGCTCAGTGATGATGATTTGTGGCAAACACAGCATCAGGCTGCGTTGCAAAGTCAACGCCGTTGGGGGTGGCCAGAGGCAGCAAAAGAATTTGAAAAATTAATAATCCAGGTTTGAAGGTCGGATAAAAGAATATGCGTGTTTTACAGGTCATGGCGGGTGCCGAATATGGTGGCGCGGAAGCATTTTTCACCCGTCTGGTGTTGGCCCTCAGGCGTGCCGGTCTTCATCAACGGGTCGTCATCAGGAAAAACGAAAACAGGGCGGCGACTCTTCGCGAAGGAGGTATCGAGCCGGTTGAATTACGCTTCGGCGGCCCCCTCGATATCTGGACCCGCATGGGCCTGAAACGCGAGATTGATTCTTTTTATCCGCATGTGGTGCTGACCTGGATGAACCGGGCGACATCCATGTGTCCACGGGGAAACTTTGTTCATGTCGCCCGATTGGGCGGTTATTACGATTTGAAATATTACGGCAAGTGCGATCATCTGGTTGGTAATACCGAAGATATAACCGATTATTTGACTGCCAAGGGCTGGCCGGCGGAGCGGGCTCACTATCTGCCTAACTTTGTCAGTGCCGAAACGGCACCTCCCCTTGATCGTAAAAATTACTATACCCCCAATGACGCACCGCTTTTGCTGGCGATGGGACGGCTGCATGAGAACAAGGCCTTCGATGTGCTGCTCGACGCCCTGGCTCGTATCCCCAATGCATACCTTTGGCTTGCCGGGGAAGGGCCTAAACGAGGCGAGTTGGAAGCGCAAGCGGAGAAACTAGGCATTAAACCAAGGGTCCGTTTCCTTGGCTGGCGCGACGATATAGCCGCTTTGCTGGCATCGTGTGATGTTTTCGTGTGTCCGTCCCGGCACGAACCACTGGGTAATGTGGTTGTTGAGGCCTGGGCCCAGTCCAAACCCGTTGTTGCCGCTGATAGCCTTGGCCCCGGCGTTTTGATCAAGCAAGACGAAAACGGGGTTCTGGTGCCCATTGATGACAGCAAGTCACTGGCTTACGCCATCAGCCAGGTGTTGGCCGATGAAAATTTACGTTCAGGCATAGCCCGGCACGGACGGGCGACCTACGAAGAACGCTTTACCGAAGAGGCGGTCGTTGCCCAGTACCTGAATTTCTTCGAAAGCATTGTAGACAAGGAATAGCAGACGCCATGTGCGGAATAGCAGGGCTCATGATGAGGGGCGGAGCATCGCCGGAAAGTGATGTTCTTGACCAACTGTCCGCTGCCCTTGCCCACCGGGGACCCGATGGTCAAGGCCGTCATCTGTCAGGCACCGTCGGCATGGTGCAAACCCGCCTTGCTATCATTGATTTGCTGACGGGCGATCAACCCCTGTACGGGCCTGGCCATGGTGAGGAAGCGAAGGTCGCCCTTGTCGCCAACGGTGAAATTTACAATTACATCGAACTAAAAGAGAAGATGCCCGACACGACCTTTGCCACCGGTTCTGACTGTGAACTTCCCCTGCATCTTTATCTTGAACATGGCGTGGATTTCACGAACTATCTGCGTGGCATGTACGCCATTGCCCTTCACGATCTGGTGGCTGACCGTCTGCTGCTGGCCCGCGACCCGTTTGGCATCAAGCCTTTGTACTATTGTGAAATGGACACAGGCTTTGCCTTCGCCTCCGAACCACAGGCGCTCATTGCGGCCGGATTGCTGGCAGCCGTTCAAAACCAGCGCCAGCGCGATGCGTTGTTGCAACTGCAATTCACCTGCGGACGTGAAACCGCCTTTGAAGGTATTTTCAGGGTTCTGCCCGGGGAAACACTTGTCGTCGAAAATGGCAAGATTGTTGCCCGAAACCAGCGTTCTGCCTTGCCTGGGGGAGGGCCCACGCAGGTCGAGGAGACACAGGCCCTAAACAATCTTGATGCGGCCCTGAACGACAGTGTCGGGGTCCATCAGCGTTCCGATGTGCCTTACGGCATGTTTTTTTCAGGTGGTATCGACAGTTCGGTCTTGCTGGCGATGATGTCGCGACTGAATGAGCGGCCCGTGCGGGCCCTGACAGCCGGGTTTTCGGGCACCGCTGTTCATGATGAACGTGACCATGCCCGTAGCGTGGCCGCCGCCGTTGGCGCTGATCATATGGAGGTTGAATTCTCCGAACAGGACTTCTGGTCCCTGTTGCCTGCCATTTCCGCCGCCATGGATGATCCAACTGCCGATTACGCCATTTTGCCCACTTACAAGCTGGCGGCCCGGGCCCGGGCCGAGGGGTTGAAGGTTGTCCTTTCGGGCGAGGGCGGTGATGAATTGTTTGGCGGTTATGGACGCTACCGCCATGCGGCCCGGCCGTGGCCACTGACCAAAGCGATGCGCCGGAAAGGAATTTTGCAGGGCCTGGGGGTGTTGCGCCAGCAACCGGCCAACTGGCGCGATGGTATCGCAACAGCCGAAAAGGAGGCAGCGACGCCCGAAAGATCGGCTCTACAGGTCGCCCAGGCCGTCGATTGTGCCGACTGGCTGCCCGCTGACCTGTTGACCAAGCTTGATCGCTGCCTGATGGCCCATGGGGTCGAAGGCCGGGTACCCTTCCTTGATCCCGCCATCGCCAAAGTCGCCTATCTGTTACCTGACCACTTGAAAATCAGGAAAAGAAGGGGCAAATGGCTGTTGCGGCGCTGGTTGGAAACGGCCTTGCCGGCCGCCCGGCCTTTTGAAGCCAAGCGCGGCTTTACGGTTCCTGTTGGCGAGTGGATTGGCAACCGGTCCAGGCAACTGGGACCGCTGGTTGCGGCTGAGCCGGGAATTGCAGAAATTTGTCGCCCCGGTACCGTCGAAGCGCTGTTTTCATCCAGCGGCAAACGTCAGGGTAAGGCTCAGTGGACACTGCTGTTTTATGCCTTGTGGCACCGCACCCACATTCTTGGACGGCCAGCCCAGGGAGATGTCTTCGATAGCCTTTCCTGTTGAAAATTATTCCCAAGAAAAGTGGGAAATTTATCATTCTGTCAGGTAGCCTTAAGCGGACGGAGTCAGTCTATGTTGAAAGCGGCAAACTCAGTGACAGTCTGATTAAAGAGGCAAATGAATGACAATTTTGTATGTGATCGTCGGTGCGCTTGTCGCTCTTTCGCTGGTGTTATTTCTTATTGTGCGGGTGTTGAACTCAAAAAAACTGGAACATGAAAAGCAAAGGCGCAAGCTTGAAACCATGCAGGCGGTTGCCGATGCCCAGAGCACACCCGAGCAGCAGTTTATTCCAAACGGTTTCAGCGCCGAATAGACAAACCTAACTTGGCGCTTTTTAGGTAGCTGAAGTTCCCCTATAACGAAGGGCATGGAAACGCCCGACAAGATAACCATTCGCCGCCCCGATGACTGGCATGTGCATTTGCGCGATGGCGCTGTGCTTGAGGCCGTCGCCGGGCACACGGCCAGGGCCTTCGCCCGCGCTATCGTTATGCCAAATCTGGCACCGCCGGTGACCACCATTGACGATGCGCTACGCTACCGGGATCACATTCGTGCCGCCGTTGGCGATAACGCAACCTTTACCCCCCTGATGACATGTTATCTGACCGATGAGGCCGATGCGGATGAAATCCGGCGCGGCTTTGATGAAGGGGTGTTCAGCGCCGTTAAACTGTATCCGGCTGGTGCGACGACCAATTCAGCCATGGGCGTTACCGACATGAGCAGGGTTTCCGGGGTTCTTGAGATGATGCAGGACATCGGGATGCCGCTTTTGGTGCATGGCGAAGTGACCGACCCGGAGATCGATATATTCGACCGGGAGGCCGTTTATATTGAGCGGGTTCTGTCCCCGATGCTAAGCGATTTTGCGGCCCTGAAAGTGGTTTTTGAACATATTACCACATCCCAGGCGGTCGCTTTTGTGCGCGCCCAGGGCCCGCGTCTGGGGGCGACGATCACCGCCCATCATCTGTTGATTGACCGCAACGACATGTTCAAGGGGGGCATCCGCCCGCATCTGTACTGCTTGCCGATTGCCAAGCGCAAAGGCCACCGCCTGGCCTTGCTTGAGGCCGCAACATCTGGCGAGGAAAGTTTTTTCCTGGGCACTGACAGTGCCCCCCACGCCATTAACTTAAAGGAGGCGGCCTGCGGCTGTGCCGGTGTGTTCAGCGCCCCTGCGGCACTGGAACTGTACGCCCATGTTTTCGATCAGGCTGGCGCTCTCGACAAGCTGGAGGCCTTCGCCTCCCTCAATGGTCCGGCCTTCTATGGTTTACCGGCAAACGAGGATACCGTGTCCTTGGTCCGCGAGGACTGGCAAATCCCGGTCGCCGTCCACACTGCGGGCGACGCCGACATCCTGTCTTTTATGGCTGGTGAAACACTGTCCTGGAAACTTGCCGATTAATATGGAGAGGCCTTGTGAGCAAGCTTGTTGAAACCCTGAAACTCGTCACCCCTAGTCCCGGCACATCGCGGGAACTGAAAGCTCACCGCTACGGCACCCCGGGAGCGGGGCCAAAAGCCTATTTTCAGGCAGCCCTGCATTCTGATGAATATCCGGGCCTGCTGGTCGCCAATCATCTGATTGCCTTGCTTGACGCGGCAGACGCCGAAGGGGCAATTGAAGGCGAGATCATTGTTGTGCCGGTGGCAAACCCTATCGGCCTTGGCCAGCAATTGAACGGTCAACACGTCGGGCGCTATGAATTTTCCGGCGGTGGTAACTTTAACCGTTCCTGGCCGGATTTAAGCGACGCCGTTTATGAAGCGGTGCGGGGAAAACTGGGTTCGGACGAGAAGGCCAACATTGCCCTGATCCGCGAAGCACTGGCTACGGAAGTGGCGGCGATGAACGTCGTCACGGAATTTGACGGTTTGCGCAAAGCCTTGCTGGGCCTGTCGATCACTGCGGACATGGTGTTTGACCTGCATTGCGATAACGAGGCGTTGATGCATCTGTATTCGTCGGTTCGTCATACTGATCTGGTGGCTGAACTGGCCTGTGATATCGGCGCCCCGGTCTCGCTGTTGGAAATGGATCCGGGCGGTGGCCCCTTTGATGAAGCCAATGCCGGGGTCTGGTGGCGGCTTGCTGAAAAAGCAGGTGAGGAATTTCCGATCCCGGCAGCCTGCTTCGCCGTCACCGTTGAACTGCGTGGCCGCAATGATGTTTATGACGAAATGGCCAAAGCCGATGCACAAGGCTTGTTTCGCTTCCTGCAACGCCGTGGGGTTATCGCCGGTGATCCGGGGCCGTTGCCCGCGCCTGTGGGTGAGCTGACGCCGCTTGAAGGGACCGATGTCATTCGCTCCCCCGGTGCCGGTATCGTCGCCTATTGCAAGGATCTTGGCGACAGGGTCGAGGCGGGCGAGGTCATCGGCGAACTGATCGATCTTATGGCCGACGACCCAACCAAGGCCCGAACCCCGATCACCAGCAAGGCGAGCGGCCTGTTCTTTACCCGCATGAACGAAAAACTGGTCCGCCAGGGTGCCGAAATCTGCAAGGTCGCGGGCAAGGAGCCGCTTGAACATCGTAAAGCAGGCGGTTTGCTGGAATCCTAGTGCATGGACGCGGTAATCGTCGCTTCCTGGACCGGGTCGCTGTCGCGGGCTCTTTGATGGGCGCTCCAGCGGTGCTCGACTTTTCTGAAAACATATAAAATACCGTAGGTGACACACAGGTAGAGCAGCCCGGCGGTGATGTAGATTTCGTAGATATCAAAAGTCCGCGCCGCGATCACCCGGGCGATACCGGTCAAGTCCATCAGGGTGATGATGGAGACCAGCGACGTCGCCTGAAACAGGAACACCACTTCGTTGGAGTAGGCCTGCAAGGACAACCTGAAAGCCTTGGGCAGGATGATGCGGCGATACAGCAACACGCCGCGCATGCCGCACGCCTTCGCCGCTTCAACCTCGCCTACCGGAACGCCGCGAATGGCACCGCGCAAAATTTCCGCCGTGTATCCGGCTGTATTGAGCGATAGCGAAAGGATGGCACAGAAATAAGCCTCGCGGAAGAACACCCAAAGGCCAAGGCTTTCCAGTTGGTCACGGAATTGGCCCGATCCATAATAAATCAGGAACAGTTGCACCAAAAGCGGGGTGCCCCGAAAGAACAGGATGTAGCCGTAGGCGGGCATCCACAAAAGCGGGTTCTTCGAGACCCGCATCAAGCCCAGCGGTACCGCCCCGGCGAGACCGATCAACAGGCTTAAGCCTGTCAACTGGATGGTCAGTCCCATGCCGCCGATCATGGCGGGAAGGCTGTCGATGATGATTTGAAAGTCCATGCCTTAACCCCTCCTGACGCCGCGATTGGCCCAGGCTTCCATGCGCTGTTGGGCGAACATGGAAATCAAAGTAATAGACAGGTAGATAAGGGCGGCGGCGAAAAAGAAGGTGAATGGCAGTTTTGTCGAACGGGCCGCCATGTCTGTTTTGCGCAATAATTCGGGCAACTGGATCACCGATATCAGGGACGTCGCCTTGATCAGCACCATCCAGACATTACCAAGGCCGGGCAGGGCGAAACGCCAGACCTGGGGCAACAACACCCGCATCACCACCTGCTTGCGTGACATGCCAAAGGCATGGGCCGCCTCGATCTGGCCCTTTGGCACGGCCAGAATGGCGCCGCGCAGGACTTCGGTGGCAAAAGCGCCGTAAATAACCCCGATGGTGAAAACACCGGCAATGAAAGGATTTATATCGACGATGATGTCGTAACCGAAACCCTCCAGGGAGTTCTGTATCAGGGTCGGGGTGCCGTAATAGATAATCAGAATCAATAGCAGTTCGGGAACGCCGCGGATGACAGTGGTGTAGGTTCCGGCAGCACCGCGCGCGACCGGCGATTTTGACAGCTTGCCCCAGGCACCCAACATGCCCATGACGAAGGCCACACAAAGGGCCAGCACGCCGACGCTGAGCGTCATCTGCAGTCCGTCCCATAACGTCCAGCCATAGCCTTTAAGGTCGAGCACGATTTTCAGGTTTCCTGTTTAAAACGCAATCACGCCCGCGAGGAATGTCCCGCGAGCGTGATCAGTCTAACTGTAAGTCCTGCAACGCTACGGTTTATTTGCCGTAAACGTCGAAGTCGAAGTATTTGGCGTTGATCTTCTTGTAGGTGCCATCAGCAATAATTTGCTTCAATGCTGCATTAATGGCGTTACGCAATTTGTCCTCGCCCTTACGCACGGCGATTCCGGCGCCATCACCGAACCATTTTGGATCGTTGAAGCCTGGGCCGATCATCTCGAAGCCTTTACCGGCATCGGTCTGAATAAAGCCTTCATCAACGGCCACCGAGTCGGCAACACCGGTATCCAGTCGCCCGGACGCCATGTCCAGGTAGACTTCGTCCTGGGTTGCGTAGGATTTGATGTCGGCAACATCGCCGAAGTTATCGCGGGCGAAGTTTTCATGAATGGTAGCGCGCTGCACACCAATGGTCTTGCCCTTCAGGCCAGCCTTGGAAATGGTGATGCCAGCGCCCTTTTTGGCGAAGAACTTGGCTGGCGTCGAATAATACATGTCGGAAAAATCGACTTTTTCCTTGCGTTCCGCAGTGATCGACATGGATGCCAGAATGGTGTCGAATTTCTTGGCCAGCAGGCCGGGAATAATGCCGTCCCAGTCCTGAATAACCCATGTGCATTCAAAACCGGCGGCGTCGCAGATGGCGTTGCCGATATCGACATCAAAGCCGACGAGTTTGCCGTCAGCATCAACATTGTTAAACGGCGGGTAAGCACCTTCGGTACCCATGCGGACTTTCATGCCTGCATCGGCGTGAGTAAAAGCAAGGCTGGTAAAGGCGATGCCGACAACGGCGGCAATGAGCTTGTTCATCATAAATATCCTCCCTGGATTTTTTTTGGTTGTCTTGGGCGAAAGTTTACGGCACCAAAAGCCGTAAAGTCACGCATTAAGAGTCATAATCAGAGGTTGGACGACAGGAACTGGCGGAACCTTTCGGTTGTCGGATTGGCAAACATTTCCTTCGGCTTGCCTTGCTCTTCGATCTGCCCCTGGTGCAGGAAAACCGATTGCGATGAAACCTCGCGGGCGAAACCGACTTCATGGGTGACGACGATCATGGTCGCGCCCTCTTCGGCAAGGTCGCGGATCACCTTCAACACCTCGCCGACCAGTTCCGGGTCCAGCGACGATGTTGGCTCATCAAACAGCATGACATCGGGCTCCATGGCAAGTGCCCGGGCGATGGCGGCCCGTTGTTGCTGGCCGCCCGATGTGTGTGACGGGTAGTAATCGCGGCGCTCGTACATGCCAACCTTGTGCAGGATCGCATCGGCCCGCTCGATGGCTTGCGTCTTCGGCACTTTCAGGACGTGAATCGGTGCTTCGATGACGTTTTCCAGAATCGTCATGTGGGACCACAAATTGAAGTTCTGGAAGACCATACCGAGCTTGGTTCTGATCCGCGCCACCTGTTTCATGTCGGCGGCTTCGGGCTCGCCGCTTTTGGCCCGGGCCATGGCGATCACTTCGCCGTTGACGGTGACGGTGCCGGCGTTTGGAATTTCCAGCAAATTAAGACAGCGCAGGAAGGTGCTTTTGCCGGAACCCGATGATCCCATCATTGAAATCACGTCACCCTTGTGGGCGGTCATGGAGACCCCTTTGAGGACCTCGACGTTGCCGAAGCTCTTATGAATGTTATGAACATCGATGGCGGCGGTATTCAAACGGCACATCCTCTGCTAAATACAATGGTTGACAGTCAAAGCCCCGCTGACTGATCTGTCAAGACGCAACGTACTCTCAAGGAATGCAAGCCATGACCGACGACAACCAATTTACCGCCATTTTGCTGGAACAAGACGGCGATAGCGTCAATGCCAGTATCCAGACCCTGGATGACGACCGCCTGCCTGAAGGCGATGTTACTCTCGCCGTTAACTATTCAACCCTCAACTACAAGGACGGCCTGACCTTGGGCGGTCTTGGCGGACTGGTCCGTAATTATCCGCACATTCCCGGCATCGATTGCGCGGGCACGGTGATTGCCTCTGACTCGAGCGACTTCAAACCCGGCGATCAGGTGATCATGACCGGCTGGCGCTTCGGCGAGGCCCATTGGGGCGGGCTTGCCACCAAGGCGCGGGTCAAAGGCGAATGGCTTGTCAAATTGCCGGATGGCATGACCCTGGAACATTCCATGGCCATCGGCACCGCAGGACTGACCGCCATGCTGGCGATCATGACGCTGGAAGAACACGGCCTGAAACCTGATAACAAGGGTGATGTGCTGATCACCGGGGCGGCAGGCGGCGTCGGTTCCATCGCCACCGCTGTGCTCTCCGGCCTCGGTTACCGGGTCGCGGCGTCCACCGGCCGGGCTGAAACCCACGATTACCTGAGCGCCCTGGGGGCGAGCACGATTGTTGACCGGGCCGAGTTGGCCGAAGCGCCACGAGGGCCGCTGGCATCCGAACGCTGGTCGGGCATCATCGACAACGTCGGTGGCGATCAACTGGGCAATATTCTGACCGGGCTGGCTTACTGGGGCGGTTGCGCCTCGGTCGGCAACGCCGGCGGCATCAAGTTTACGGCGACGGTCATCCCGTTCCTGTTGCGCGGCATTAACCTGCTCGGCATCGATAGTAACACCTGCTCCATTGAACGGCGACAGGTAGCCTGGGGAAGGCTGGCAAAAGAGCTTCCCACAGACAAGCTGGAATCGATGATCAACCGGGTCGGACTTGCCGATACCATCGATCTGGGCGGCAAGATTCTCCAGGGTCAGGTCCGTGGACGGACGGTGGTCGACGTTAACGGCTGATCTTTAAGTCCTTGATTCAAAAAGGCCCTTGTCCTGGAGATGCCGGGGCAGGGGCTTTTTTCTGATTCTGGCCTCCGATTTGCATTGTTTTAAGGGTGAGGGCGCAATTGGGCCTCTCGCGGGATATCGGGAGATGACAGATGCTGAAACGATTTTTTGGGCTTGCCGTAACATTGTCCGCCGCCGCGTTGCTCGGCGCGTGCAGCGACATGAGCCGCTATGAACAACAGGTTGAGGACCTTGAGCCGGTCTATTGCTATAAATCCATCGGTTCGGTGCAGTGCTACAAGCAGCCAAAGCACAGCGATTCCCGCCGCCTGGTTAATTTCTACGGACCGGCCCCCAGAACCTATGACAAACCGGACACGCCTGATTACGCCGCCCCCAAGGCGCCAAAAATGATCGATTACTGGGTCAAGGACCCGGAGCCCGTTCCCCAGGCAGCGCCACCCAGGGACACCGGCGTCAAGGCGGAAGCCGCGAGCGCAACACCGCTGACGACACTGACGGCGACCGAAAACGAAGACGTTCCCTTCATGGATGGCCTGATGCGCTCGATCTTTGGCAAGCCCGAACTGGCCAACAAACCGCTGGCCGCGGCTCCTGCTCCGGCCCCGGCCAGCGCGCCGCTGGCTGTCGATCTGGTGGTCAAGCCGCTGGCCTCGGCAAGTCCGCCCCTGCAACCGGCACCCGCCGCCCAGCCGTTGATTCCGGTGCAAACGGGAACCCTGTAAAAGGGGCCTGCGCACAAGGGCCGTCAGTCCGCTTGACACCCCTCCGTCTTTCGCCCTATATCCCTCTCTCCGCCGCCCCAAAAGGGTGGTGGGACAAATATATAGCCCACTGGGGCGGAGTAGCTCAGCTGGTTAGAGCAGCGGAATCATAATCCGCGTGTCGGGGGTTCGAGTCCCTCCTCCGCTACCAAAAAAAGCCCGTTATCTCAATAGGTTAGCGGGCTTTTGCTTTGTGCGACCTACTCTTCAAAGCGACCCGTGGCGTCACGATCACGGTCGTATCGTCTCGTGAGCGGAAACGGCGGCAACCAGGACTCGCGACGGACGATCC
>JACNJU010000138.1 GCA_014382375.1 Rhodospirillaceae bacterium | reverse complement strand
TTAAATTTACAGTTTTGACGGCTGCTGCCGTCGCTGTGTTCGCACCGTTTAATGTGGCCCAAGCTACCAACGGTTACTTCTCCTCGGGTTACGGTGTTGCAGCCAAGGGTACGGCTGGGGCCGGGGCCGCCTTAAAAGGCCAGGACGCACTTTCAGGCGCGACCAATCCAGCGTCGATGGTAAATGTGGGGAACCGCGTCGATGTTGGCATTGCCGCCTTTAACCCGAACCGCAGCATTACGGCGTCATTAAGTGACGCATCCACTTCAACGATTACTGTGGGTAAGTATAAGAGTTCCAGAAACTGGTTCGCCGTTCCTGAATTCGGTGTCAACACGATGCTGGATGACAACACATCCCTCGGCTTTGCCATGAACGCCAATGGCGGCATGAACACGGATTACAAGGACGCCGTGTTCCGTAATTTCCAGGCAGCCACAACGGGCGGTTCGGATAACGCTAAGCATACGGGTGTTGATTTGGGACAAGCCTTGCTTGGCGTCACCTATGCTAAAAAATTCGGCAATCATTCTGTTGGCATCACGCCAACCCTCGCCGTGCAGTACTTTTCCGCATATGGCCTTCAGGCCTTTACCGGCATTTCACAGGATTCATTATACGTAACCAACAATGGCTACGATTACTCTGCCGGTTATGGCTTGCGTGCGGGCTACAGGGGCGACTTAGGTCCCCTTAGCATTGGTGCCGCAGTACAGACTCGTATGAGCATGCAAAAATTTGACAAGTACAGAGGCTTGTTTGCCGATGGTGGTTCCTTTGACATACCGGCTTCCGCGACACTCGGTATTGGTTACACAGTGCCCGATAGCGGTCTTTCACTCGCCCTTGATTATCAAATGATTGCCTATAGCTCCGTTGATTCCGTTGGGAACTCAGGTGCCGGTGCATTGACGACCTGTTCCGGCAATAAAAAACTAGGTGGCAAGAATGGCTGTGGTTTTGGCTGGAATGATGTCCATGTCATCAAAATTGGTGGCACATATGAAGCTGACGAGAATTTGACCCTTCGCGCTGGCGGCAGCTGGAACTCACAGTCCTACGATAATAATGAAATCCTGTTCAACATTCTCGCCCCGGCTGTCGTTCGTCTCCATGCCAGTGTCGGCGCCACATACGATTTCATGGACAATCAGGCTGTTAGCTTTGCCTATACCCGGGCCTTTGATGACAGCATTACCGGCGGACACCCCAGTAACCAGAACGGTAATGTAAAACACCAGATGGACCAGAATGAGATCGCTATCGGTTACACATACAAGTGGTAATCGTCTGATCTTTTAAAGTGTCACTTTAAGAAACCTGCCTCTATTCAAAAAATGCCCGGTGCCCCCCGCACCGGGCGTTTTTCTTATGCCTGTATGATCCCGTCCGCCAGCCACAGCACCGCCGCGTAACGCCCGGCCTTGCCGATGGTCACCAGCACCAGAAACACCCACACATTGACCCTGAGCAGTCCGGCAACGAAGGTTAACGGGTCGCCAACCAGTGGCACCCAGGCCAATAAAAGTGACCATTGCCCGAATCGCCCAAACCAGTTTTCGGCCCGGCCCAGTTGGTCAGGTTTGAAGGGGAACCATTTACGGTCCTGCCAGTGCAACAGATACCGCCCCAGCCACCAGTTGACCAGGGCACCAAGCACATTGCCGGCGCTGGCAACCAGCCACAGGGTCACAGCCTCACCGCTACCGGCGGCATAAAAAGCGGTCAGAACAATTTCCGATGAAAAAGGCAGGATGGTGGCGGCCAGGAAGGCGCTCATAAAAACGCCGCTCAGACTTTCCATTAGAGCGCCACGTTGTCGATCAGCCGCGCCCGGCCCAACTGCGCCGCCACCAGTACCCGCCCCGACCTGGAAGCATCGACGTAGGGCTCAAGGGTTTGGCTGTCCACGACGCTTAAGTAATCGACACTGGCAAAACCCGCCGCCAATATCTGTGCGCTGCCCCAGGCCTCAGCCTCGGCAGGGGGCGCACCGGCCTTCACTTTTGTCGCCACATCGCAAATGGTTTGATACAGGGCTGGTGCGACCTGACGTTCTTCGGCACTCAAATAAACATTGCGCGATGACAGGGCCAAACCATCGCTCTCGCGCACCGTCGCCACCCCTTCAATACGCGTCGGGATATTGAGATCACGGGCCATGGTGCGGATCACACGTAATTGCTGGAAGTCCTTTTCACCAAAAAAAGCGATGTCGGCTGCGGCCTGGTTGAGCAACTTGCAGACAACCGTGGCGACGCCGTCAAAAAAACCGGGGCGAAAGGCTCCCTCCAGAATATCACCAAGGCCACTGACCGCGACGCCGGTAGAAAAACCGTTCGGGTACATTTCCTGGGCCGTAGGGGCAAACAGAAGATGCACCCCAGCACCTGTCAGCTTTTCCACGTCCTCTTCCTCTGTCCGCGGATAACTGTCCAGATCTTCACCCTGACCGAATTGCCTGGGATTGATAAACAGAGTGGCAATGGTGCGCTCTGTCGTCTCAAGGGAGCGTCTGGCAAGCGCCATGTGGCCGTCATGCAGGGCACCCATGGTCGGCACCAAACCGACACTTAAGGACTGCCCGCGCCAGTCATAAACGTGCTTTCGCAATTCATCGACGTTACCAACGATGTCCATCAATTATTCCGCGTCCTCGTCGGTGCGGCGCATACCAAAGCAGTGTTCCGGACCAGGAAAACGCCCGGAGCGTACGTCTTCGGAATAGCTTTTCGCCGCATCGGCGATTTGCTGGCCCAGGTCGGCATAACGTTTGACAAACTTCGGGGTAAAGTCCGAAAACAGGCCGACCAGGTCTTCTGTGACCAGAATTTGACCATCACACGCCGGAGAGGCGCCGATGCCGATGGTTGGAATGGCAATGGTTTCGGTAATGGTGCGGGCCAACGGTTCAATCGTGCCCTCGACAACGCTGGCGAAGGCCCCGGCCTCGGCGACGGCAACGGCGTCGGCAAGAATACCCGATGCCTCATCGTCTTCCTTGCCGTGGGAGCGAAATCCACCGGCCGTGTTAACCGATTGCGGTAGTAGGCCGACATGGGCGAGAACCGGAATGCCGCGCTTGGTCAGGAAATCAATGGTCGAGGCCATCTCACGGCCACCTTCCAGCTTGACCCCCGCACAACCGACTTCCTTCATCACCCGGGCCGCGTTCCTGAAGGCGACCGCCGGGCTCTCCTGATAGGAACCAAAGGGCATGTCAACAATAACGCAGGCTTTGTTTGCGCCGCGCATGACCGCCTTGCCATGGGCGATCATCATGTCGAGTGTCACCCCCAAGGTGTCTTCCAAGCCATAAAGCACCATGCCAAGACTGTCACCGACCAGTAGCAGATCGATGTTTTCATCAAGCAATTGCGCCGTCAGCGACGTGTAGGCGGTCAGACATACCAAGGGGTCGCCGCCCTTGCGGGCGCGGATGTCGGTAACGGTGATTTTCCTGTTCTCCCGGTGGACACTCAAAGGTCAAGGTTCCTTAAATTGGATTGAGCCTGTCATTGCAGCCGATCCTAATCCTTTTTCAGGTCGAAATGAACCGCCCTAATTTTTTGGCGGGCGGCGAAATCGTGAACGAAAAGCCCAAAACAGTACGCCGGCGAAAAACACCAGCATCCAGGCCACTTTGTATTCGTTAAACCAGGCAATAAATGAGTCCATAAACGACCTCCGTAAAAAAGAATATTTGCCGCAGCTCATCCAAGGCAACAAAATATTCCCATCGTCGGTGTCAAAGGGTAGCATGACCGCATGAAAAAGATGGGCATTCCCGGGAAATTTGTTTTTGCACTGCTGGCAACCATTTTGCTTGCCGCCTGTGCAAAAAAAGCAAGCCAGCCGGAACCGACAGTCGACGTTAATCCAAAAGCCGCCCCCGAAGCGGCACTTGACGTTGCGCCGAAAATCAAGAGCGGTCCTGTTCAGGCTGAAAAATGGATGATCGCCGTCGCCAACCCGCTGGCGGCGGAGGCCGGGCGCGAAATTTTGCGCGCAGGCGGCAGTGCCGTTGACGCGGCCGTCACCGCCCAAATGGTCCTGAATCTTGTCGAACCGCAATCCTCCGGCATTGGCGGCGGTGCATTTATGATGCATCTGGATGCACAAAGTGGACAGATTGCCGCCTATGACGGTCGCGAAAAAGCGCCCGAAAAAGCCCACCCGAAAATGTTTCTGGGTCAGGACGGAGCACCCCGAAAATTCTTTGACGCCGCCGTCGGTGGTCTTTCCGTTGGTGTCCCGGGGGTGCTCAAAATGTTGGAGATGGCCCACAAGGAGCACGGAAAACTCCCTTGGGCAAAACTTTTTGATGCCGCGATCACGAAGGCGGAAAAAGGGTTTGCTGTATCACCGCGACTGCATGGGTTGATCACCAAGGACCGGTTCCTTAAGGTTTTTCCAGCCACCGCCAACTATTTTCACGACAGCGAGGGTGCCCCGCTTGCCGTCGGCCACATTCTCAAGAACCAGCCGTTCGCCGACACTTTACGCAACATTGCCGAAAATGGGGCCGATGCCTTCTATAGCGGAGAAGTCGCCCGCAATATCATCGACACCGTCAGCAACGCCAGCCAGAACCCCGGCTTGCTGACCATGGACGACATGCTGTCCTATAAGGCTGTCAAGCGCGACCCGGTCTGCCTGTTCTACCGTCTGTGGCTGGTCTGTGGCATGGGGCCACCCTCATCGGGCGGACTGACGACTTTGCAGATTTTGGGCATCCTGCAATCCTACGATTTGGCGCAAATGAAACCTGACGCGGACGGCCTTATGAGCAGCCACGCCCTGCACCTGATCGCCGAGGCCTCAAAACTGGCCTTTGCCGACCGCAACACCTATATCGCCGATCCGGATTTTGTCCCCGTCCCCGGGCTCGGAATGCTCGATCCCGGCTACCTGGAATTACGGGCCGCAGAAATTTCACCCAATAAGGCCTTTGACAAGGCTTTCCCAGGGATGCCGGGCTTAAGCACCAGCTGGAATTTCTCTGGCAGCACTGATGAACCCGGATTATCGACCACCCATATCAGCATCATCGATGGCGCGGGCAACGCGGTATCGATGACATCAAGCATCGAAAACGCCTTTGGCTCGCGGATGATGTCAGGCGGTTTTCTGCTCAACAATCAATTGACTGATTTTTCTTTCGTTCCTGAACGTGATGGCGCTCCCGTCGTCAACCGGGCCGAGGCAGATAAGCGACCGCGCAGTTCCATGGCCCCGACCTTGGTCATCGACGGCGAGGGAAAGGTGGTTCTGGCTATTGGGTCACCCGGTGGTTCGCGCATTATTGGTTATGTCGCCCAAGCGATTATTGCCGCCCTTGACTGGGATATGGATATTCAAAGCGCCCTGGATATGCCCCACATGACCAACCGCAACGGATCAACCGATCTGGAAGCAGGTACCGGTCTTGAGCAACTGAAAGCGGACCTGGAAGCCCTGGGCCACACTGTCCAAATCAAAGACATGGCCAGCGGACTACACGCTGTTCAGGTCAAGGATGGCAAGCTGTTGGGTGCTGCCGATTACCGCCGGGAAGGTGTCGCCCTGGGCGATTAACCCCGGGTTATTTCCAACCCTCGATACCCGACATATCCGGCTGTTCGTGAGCGATCCCCCTATGGCAATCGGGACAGCTGGCGCGCACGCCTTGATGCCCTTTCACACAATCGCCAATTCTTAAAAATTGGGCAGGCTTTTCCTGATCTGATGAGAAGGCGATTACAGACCCTGTTTCGGCGTTTTATCTGACCGCAATCAAGAACAGGCGACGGAATGAAAAAAGAGTGCGCCCATCGCTTCGCTGTGGGTACGCCTGTCTTAATCGTTGCTTGTAATCATCAATAAATTCCGCCCTCCAGTGCGCCTTCTGACTGCCCTCCAAAGCGTCCAGCAGCGGTTTCAACGCCGTTCCCCGAACCCATTCAAAGACCGGGTCCGCACCTTCCAGTATATGTATGTACTGGCTTTCCCAAATATCAATGGAGCGCGCCTGTGTGGCCAGCAGATCATAATAGCTTGCTGCGGACCAGACCGGGGCCTCACGCATAAGCGGCACCAGTAATTCCGCCCATGGGCCAGAGCGCGCTACGTCCGCCATCAGGGTATGAGACGGCGCTTCATGGTTTTTCGGCATCTGAACCGCCAGCACCCCGCCGGTGGCAAGGTTTTCCATGAGCCCCGGAAACAGATTTTGATGATCATCACACCAGTGCAATGCCGCGTTGGAAAAAATAAGGTCAACCGGCACCTCGAAAACCCACGAGTCGATATCGCCTTCAAGCCACTGGATATCAGGAGCTTCCTGAGCGGCCCGCGCCAGCATCTGCGGAGACTGGTCGACGCCGATGATGTCAGCCCCCGGCCAGCGCTCGGCGAGCAAGCGGGTGACGGTGCCCGGTCCACAACCCAGATCGTAAAGAGTCTTCGCATCCGGGATATTGATGCGTTCCATCAAATCGAGGGCCGGACGCATTCGGTGATCGGCGAATTTCAAATAGTGTTCCGGATTCCAGCGCCCGGACACTTCAGGAGGCCTGTTTCGGAATGGCCAATCGGAAAGCCGTTTTCTCACCAATGCCCGAAACCAGGGCCATATAACCGCCATGGGCGCGCACGATATCACGAACAATAACCAGTCCAAGACCCGTTCCACCATCCCTGCTCGAACTGGCGAAGGGCTGGAACAGCTTGTTGCGGGCATTTTCCGATAATCCGGGACCATTGTCCGTGATCTCGATGACAACGCTGGGGTCTTGCTCCTCGGCCGAAATGATAACCTGACTGGCACCAATTTGACGGGCGTTCAGAGTCATATTACTAAGCGCCCTGAACAACTGATCCCGGTCGGCCTCAATATCAATTTCAAAATCGACCTCGTTAATCACCGCAAAGGCCGGGTTGGCGACGACCGCCTGTTCACCACCGATGGTCATCTCATCGCGGCTGGCGGCGGCAACTTCGGAAATCAGTTCATGCAAATGGAAATGACTGATTTGTAATTTCGGCGTGCCTCCACTGACGTAATTGAGTGTCTGACTGCACAACACGACCGCCTTATCGATGGCCGTGTACAGACGTGGCGTTACTTTCTTGACCTCCGGATCATCAATGTTGGCCAGCCGGTCAGACACCAGCATCGCCGTCGACAGGGAATTGCGCAGGTCGTGATTAATCTTGGCGACAGCGGCACCCAACGTCGCCAGCCTGTTCTTCTGCTTGAAGGCGGCGCGCACATCTTCCTTCATCATCGCCAGTTCACGTAATGCAACGCCAATCTCGTCAGTGCGCTTACTTGGTTGCAATTGCCGGGTGGTGTCCTCTGGGTCTTCACGAAAGCGAACCATCGACTCGGTGATGCGGCGCAAAGGACGGACCATCAGCCACAACAGGCTGAAATAGACAAGACCCGCCGTTAGCAGGGAAATAACGATGGAAAGCTGGAGGATACGGGTCGAAAAACCTAGCATGGCTTTGCGCATTGGCGCTTCATCAAAGGTTACTTCGACAACCACATTTTCCGCCTTGGGTGAAATGCCAATAACCTGCATGACCCGGTTGCCATCTCTAAAAAGGACCTCGAACGCATCAAAAATCCACATTCGAAAGTTTCCCTGCCGCATATCGAAGGTTACATCGATACGGGGCAAGTTCATCCGGCTTAACATCAAAACCCGCTTTGTCGGGTGTTTCAGGGTAATCGAATAAGCCTCCGCGTGGTACAGCAGTTCTTCTTCAAGTTCGCGGTTGACCATGTTGTCGGGCGTCGCCTCAAGGGCCAGGGAAGCCAGATGAGCCGTGGCGATATGTTCCTCAAGATAATCCTTACGAAAGCGCGCGATCGACGGCGTATAGATCAGGAATTCCGCGAGCATGACGAAGAAAATAGTCAGCACCAGAAGTTTCGCCGACAAGCCGGAAAAACCCCGCGGCATCGGCTCCGGGGGATCGGCTTTTGTCGCAGGGGTGGGGTCTTGCTCGCTCATGGCGGCAGTATACTATCCAAACAGCCTTAAAAAACGGATCAATTTTTTGGTCCGGGCACTAAAAAGGGTCTCCGTATAAAAACTGCCCGCAGCCCGCTTGGAAATCTCGCCCAGTGTTGGATAGGGGGCGATCATCGAGGCGATATCGCCTATCTTCATTTTTTTCGACATCGCCAGAACCCACGTCTGAATGAGTTCACCGGCATGGGCACCCGCAATCCCGACGCCAAGAATATGGCCCTTGCCGCTGGTCACGACCTTGATCATGCCATCGGTCAGGCGCTCTGTCCGGGCCCGGTCATTTTCCGCAAAGGGCCAGGTCAAGACCTTGATATCACCATGTTTTTTTCTTGCCTCGGCTTCGGTCAAACCAACCTGCGCCAACTCCGGCGCCGTATACGTGACCCATGGGGTGGCCCGCATGTCGGCCTTGGCGGGGAGCCGAAACAGGGCGTTGCGGATGACAATACCGGCATGATACCCGGCGACATGGGTAAACTGGAAACCACCGGCGACGTCACCGATAGCAAAAATTTTCTTGTTGGAAGTGCGCAGTCTGGCATCAACGGTGATGCCCATGGGGGAATGCTCGACGCCGGCTTTTTCCAGGTCCAATGACTCCACATTGGGCCGGCGGCCAGCGGCGACAAGCAGGTGAGAACCTTCGATCATTTCCTCCACGCCATCTTTTTCAATAATCACGGCGATCCCGGCAGCCGTCTTCTCGACGCCGACAACCTTAATCCCTTCGATGATGGCGATACCGTCCTGTTCGAGGGCCCGGCGCACCACGTCGACCAGTTCCGCATCGTCCTTGGGCATGATCGCGAACATTTCCAGGAGCGTCACCTTGCAGCCCAAATGACGATGGGCCTGGGCCATCTCGATACCAATGGGACCGCCGCCAATGACGACCAGATGCTCTGGCAGAACCGGGCCATTGAAAATATTTTCGTTGGTCATAAAGGGAACCTGATCCAGACCCTTGATCGGTGGCACAAAAGCATGTGAGCCGGTGGCGATAACGAAACGCCTGGCCCGGATGGTGGTGTCACCGGCAACGACTTCACCGGGGCCGGTAAAACGGGCCTCGGCCTGAATCACCTTAACCCCGAGACCTTCAAAGCGTTCTACTGAATCGTTTGGGGCAATAGCGGCGATGGTATTGCGGATATGGCCGTAGACTTTCTCCGAATCGATTTCAGGTTTGCCACCATTGATGCCAAAGTCCGCACCCCGAACGAACGCCTGAGCCGCATGACCAGCGGCCAGCAGGGCCTTTGACGGCACACATCCGTAATTCAGGCAATCCCCGCCCATCAGGCCTTTTTCGATAAGAGCCGTCGAAGCGCCCATCTGCTGCGCCCCGGCAGCCACAGACAGACCGCCTGAACCGGCACCGATGATGCCTATATCAACTTTCACCTGTTCTGCCATCAACTGTTCCTAAGTGCCTGATTTAATAAATTTTTTATAGATCACCGGAATCAATGCCAAGGCCGCAAGGCCGATGATCGGGATAAGAATTTCCGGGGCCAGAATAATCCCCAGGTCAGGTTCACCACCACCTTCAAAGACCACCCCCAAGCCGTTGCCGACGCTTGCGTAAACAAGGGCCCCAGGAATCATGCCAAAGAAAGTTCCCAACAGATAAATCCGCAGCGATACATTCAGGAAAGCCGGGACCAAGTTGACCAACCAGAATGGGAACAACGGAACAAGCCTGAGCACCAACATGTAGCTCAGCTGATTTTCCTTGAACCCTGCCTCCATTTCGGCAACCGCCACCCCGCACCTGGCCCGAAGAACATCGGCAAAGGCATAGCGGGCAGCCAGGAAAACCATCGTCGCCCCTGCCGACGCCCCGGCAAGAGACAGAAACCCACCGGCAATGGTACCGAACATAAAACCGCCAACCAGTGTCATCCACAGGCCGACGGGGACTGAAAGGCCGCTAAGAACAGCGTAAGAACCGACAAAACCCAGGGTCGCCATGAGAAAATTCTGATCACGCCAGTGCATCAACAGGTCTCGGTTGTCCTTGAGCGCCTGAAACGACAGATACTGGTCCAGCCCAAACCAGAAAAAAGAAATAAATCCACCGATCATCACGAGCAGCGGCAGCAATCTTTTAACGGAGAACTTCTCTGCTGCTACCCCGGTATCTGGCTGGTTCATGAACAGCATTCCTGAAATCTGGTTAATAACTTGAAAACAATAGCAAACTTTACCTAAGAGGCGACAATTGATCGGTTTTGTCCAAGCTCATCCTTTATAAATTGCCGCTCCCGGGCCTTGCCAGTCACCTTTACGTTACTGCTGTGTTACCGGCCCGTCCCGGAAAATAAGGGATAAAGGCGCAGATGGCGTTGACTTCCCCCCGCCAAGACCCTATACACCGGGCTTGTTTTTTGACGGGAGTGAGCCCTTTGAAACGTACGTATCAACCTAGCAGGCTTGTCCGCAAGCGTCGGCATGGCTTCCGTAGCCGTATGGCCACCGTTGGCGGCCGCCGTGTTCTTGCAAATCGCCGGGCCAGAGGCCGCAAGCGCCTTTCTGCTTGAGCCTTAGTCTCGTGTCTGCCATTCCACGCCTTAAGCGCCGCCCTGAATTTTTGAAGGTCGCCGCCACCCGGCATAAGTGGGTCGCGTCGGGACTGATTGTACAGTCGCGTCCGCGTCTCGACGGAGAGGCGGACACAGAGCAAGCGCGCGTTGGTTTTACGGTCAGCCGCAAGGTCGGCAACGCGGTTGCCCGTAACAGGGTCCGCCGCAGATTGAGAGCCGCCGCAGATAATGTAATGACGGAGCACGCCCGACCGGGTATTGATTTCGTTATTATCGGACGTAGAAATTCGCTAAACAGATCGTTTTCAGACCTTGAAGGCGATTTAACGACGGCCCTGAAAAAGCTGGATGCCTATCAATAAAGACTACCGGGGTTTTGAATTTGAAAAAGCTGGCAGGTTTTCCCGAAAACGCGCTGTGGTATTTGCCCAGGCGCATCGCCACGAGCCTGATCCGCGGCTATCAGTTGCTGATCTCGCCGGTGCTGCCGGGTCGTTGCCGCTTTTATCCTTCCTGCTCCAGCTACGCCATTGATGCCTTTAACCATCACGGTGTTGTCAAAGGGGCATGGCTCGCTTTAAATCGTATTGGCCGTTGTCATCCTTGGGGTGGTGAGGGTTTTGACCCGGTTGCCGGTTCCTGTCTTGACAGCGATCACCATAACCACAACAAAGTTTGACCTTAAGATGACGGAAAAATAATCAATGAACGATAATCGTAATCTTATGCTGGCGATCATTTTTTCCGTCGTCATTCTTGTCAGTTATGAATTTTATAATTCGTGGCGCTATCCGGACGCGACCATCCCACTGGGTGATCAGAGAAAGGCCACTGACACGACGACGCCAACCCCGGTGCCTTCGGCCCCGGCTAGCGTTCCCACCGTCGGTGGCGATGCCAATATAAGTGTTCCCTCGATCCCCGGCAGTGCCGCGCCGACGGCTGCCGAAGTTCAGATGGCCGGACGTGCTGATCTGCTTAAAAAAAGCGCTCGTGTCAAAATTGACTCGCCTCGCCTGCATGGCTCGCTGTCGCTTGTTGGCGGGCGCCTTGATGATCTGACCCTGTCGGACTATCACGAGGAACTGGACAAATCGAGCCCAGCCATTGTGCTGCTCTCGCCCAGCGGTTCCAAGGGTGCATATTTCACCGACTACGGCTGGGTCGGCGAAGGCATCAGCTTGCCCAATTCGGAGAGCGTATGGAGCGCCTCTTCGCAAATATTAAACATGGAAAAACCGGTGACCCTGTCATGGGACAATGGTCAGGGGCTGGTTTTCAAGCGCACCTACGCCATTGACGACGGCTACATGTTCACGGTTACCCAGGCGGTCGAAAACAAAAGCGGCCAGCCGGTAACCTTGCATCCCTACGCCCTGATGTCACGTCACGGGGCGCCGGAAGTCACCGGCTTCTACATTTTGCATGAAGGCTTGCTGGGGGTCTTTGATGAAACCCTGCAGGAAGTCGATTATGACGAGATGCAGGAAACCAATTCAGTCCAGAACAAGACCACCGGCGGCTGGCTGGGCATTACCGACAAGTACTGGCTGGTGGCCCTTGTTCCCGATCAGAAAACACCGGTCACATCGCGCTTTTCCTATCGCAACGATCAGGGGCTTGAAAAATATCAGGCAGACTTCCTGGGCCAACCTGTGACCATTGCTGCGGGTGCGAGCGGGGCTGTCACAAGCCATCTGTTTACAGGTGCCAAGGAAGTCAAGTTGCTGGACCGTTACGAGACCGATATCGGCATCGCCCGTTTCGATCTGGCCATTGATTTCGGCTGGTTCTATTTCCTGACCAAGCCGATCTTCTACACCATGATCTTCATCAACGAGCATGTCGGCAACTTCGGCATTGCCATTTTGCTGCTGACGGTCTTGATCAAGCTGTTGTTCTTCCCGCTCGCTAACAAGTCCTACACGTCAATGAGCAAGATGAAAAAGCTGCAGCCCGAAATGATCAAGCTGCGTGAACGCTTCGGGGAGGACAAGACCAAGCTCAATCAGGAAATGATGGCCCTGTACAAACGCGAGAAAGCCAACCCGGCGTCCGGTTGTCTGCCCATGCTGGTGCAGATTCCGGTGTTTTTCTCGCTTTACAAGGTCTTGTTCGTGACCATTGAAATGCGCCACGCACCCTTCTTCGGCTGGATTCACGATCTTTCCGCCCCCGACCCGACCGACATTTTCAACCTGTTCGGCCTGATCCCGTGGGAACCCTCAACAGTGTTGCCCGAGCCCCTGTTGATCGGCGTCTGGCCCCTGATCATGGGTATCACCATGTTCTTGCAGCAAAAACTGAACCCGCAGCCGGCCGATCCGGTTCAGGCCAAGATCTTTATGTTCCTGCCGATCATGTTCACTTTCCTGCTGGCACGCTTCCCCGCCGGCCTGGTCATTTACTGGGCTTGGAATAACCTGCTTTCGATTATCCAGCAAAAAGTCATCATGATGAAAATGGGCGTTAAATAGTCCGAAAGATGACCGATGACAGACACCGCCCCCTCTGACGACACCCGGCAGGCCCGTGAATTTGGTCGCTGGCTGTTTTCCCAGACCTGCACCTTTGTCATCGGCGCGGTAAAGCTTGATGACTTGCCCGATAGCGAGATCACGGAAATTGCCTTCGCCGGGCGCTCCAACGTCGGCAAATCGAGCCTGATTAATGCTTTGACCAATCACAAGGACCTGGCCCGCACCTCCAACACACCGGGGCGGACCCAGCAACTGAACTTCTTTGAGCTTGGCGGCAAGTTGATGATCGCCGACCTGCCCGGTTACGGCTATGCCCGGGCGCCCAGGGAAACGGTCCGTCAGTGGACCGACCTCGTCGGCGACTATTTGCAGGGTCGCCCGCAATTACGCCGCACCTGTCTTCTGATTGATGGCCGCCACGGCATCAAAGATAGTGACCGCGAGGTCATGAAGATGCTCGACGATGCTGCCGTTTCCTATCTTGTGACCCTGACCAAGTGTGACAAGGTCAACCAGGCAGAGATGGAAAAACGGATCAGCGATGTTGCCGAGGAGCTTAAATCCCATGTCGCGGCCCATCCCGACCTTATCGTCACCTCATCGGTCAGGGGAGACGGGATCGAGAGCTTGCGCGCGGCCCTTGCAGCTTTGGTCAGTGAACGATAGATTCTCCTGATGAGTAAAAAAGACAAACCCGACGACACGGACAAATGGGTGAACCAGGCGCGCACCCTGTCCGAAGCGCTGCCCTACATGCGTCGCCATTCTGGCCAGACGCTTGTCATCAAGTATGGTGGTCACGCCATGGGTGAGCCTGAATTGGCCCAGTTGTTCGCGCGCGACATCGTGCTTTTGCGGCAAATTGGATCCAATCCGGTTGTCGTCCACGGTGGCGGTCCGCAGATCGGTGACATGCTCGACAGGCTGAAGGTCAAAAGCGAATTTGTCGAAGGTTTGCGTGTGACCGACAAGGAAACCATCGATATCGTCGAAATGGTCCTTTCAGGCAGCATCAACAAACAAATCGTCTCGTCCATCAACGCCGCTGGCGGTTTCGCCATTGGCTTGTCGGGCAAGGACGGCAACCTGATCGTCGCCGAAAAACTGCGGCGCAGCAAACGCGACCCGGATTCCAATATCGAGCGCATTCTTGATCTGGGCCTGGTTGGTGAGCCCAAGGTCATCACCACTCACGTTCTCGAAAATTTT
This sequence comes from Rhodospirillaceae bacterium, assembly GCA_014382375.1. Classification (GTDB taxonomy): domain Bacteria; phylum Pseudomonadota; class Alphaproteobacteria; order Rhodospirillales; family JABHCV01; genus JACNJU01. The sequence goes on along the minus strand of JACNJU010000138.1, from coordinate 2,329 downwards.
GAGGAATCAGACATCACCCCGGTGATAGCGCCGATATGCGTCAGCTCCAAGGGCGAAACCCTGAACGTCAACGCCGATACCGCCGCCGGTGCCATCGCCGCCGCCCTCAGCGCCAAGCGCCTGTTGATGCTGACCGACGTCGCCGGTGTCCTTGATAGCGAGGGCAAGCTGATCACCCACCTGAATGTCAGTGAAGCCGAAAAACTGATCAAGGACGGCGTTATTAAAGGCGGCATGATTCCAAAAGTTGAAACCTGCCTACATGCCATCAATCAAGGTGTCGACGGGGCGGTGATTATCGATGGACGGGTACCCCATGCCTTGCTTCTGGAATTGTTTACCGAACACGGCGCGGGAACCCTGATTGAGCCCGACTGATTTCTATTTAGCCAGATCTTTCAAAAAATTAATCTGCCAGTTCATGTCTTCTTCACTGAGCGGGTAATTCTCCCCGGCGGGCGTCGTCAAAACATCTTCTTTGGGAATTTTACACATCCTGAGCTGCAGTTGTTCAACCAGCCACGGTTCCAGGGATGCCTTCCAGGCAATGGCGACAATGGCCTTGGCGCTGCGCATGGAAATGGCGTGCATGACGGCTTTTTCTTCCAGATCAGACATCACAACAAGGGCGGCAGCGGCAAAATCGCGCTCGCCTTTTTGCAGCGCCTCGTTCAACCGATCAGGGGTCAAGCCACCTTCTTGATTGAGTTCCCTGACAGTCTTCATTTTGGATGGAGAAATGGTTTCAATATCGGCTGACTCCTCATCTGCCTCTTCGCTTTGTTCTTCATCCAGACGGCGATTAACGATGGTGCGGACTTCATTGGCGGTCTGTTCGTCGAGATCTTTCCTGGCGGTCAGAATATCGAGCAGATTTCCGGCCACAAACCGGGCCAGACGGCCAGCAGCACCAACTGGCAATTTAGGGCGGTGGGCTAGCGGTTCATGCCAGGCTTCACAATCAACGGCCCGGTCAATCAGGTTGTTCAGGGTTTCCTCGCGAATTTGCGCACTCTTGTTTGCAAGCAACGAAGTGATCGCCTCCTGATCATCACTTGCGGCAATGGCGGTGGAAACGGCCTCCCCCAAATCATGGCGCCTTGAAACGGCGCCCAAGGCACCACTGATCGGCTCATTAGCGATAATTTCGAGCAGGTCATCGACGCTCAACACCGGAGAGAATTCAAGAATTGGTCCCGAAACCACCAACTCGACGTCGCGGGCCAGTTGGCGGATCACTTCCGGCGGCGCATCGGCAACGTCTTTCAGGGTTTCGGCGAGAATTTGGCGAACCCGGGTCATCTGGTCACGGGCCAGAATCTCAAGCGCCTCGTAAGTCATTTTGCGAATGCTGTCTTGTTCGTCGGCGTTCAGACCCGGGGCCAGAAGTGCTATTTTCTCTGCCATGCCTACGCGCACTTCATGATCTTCGTCGGCAACCAGCAAAAGATCGGCCATGCGCGGGGTTGAAATATTAGCGGCGATAGCGCGGCGAACTGCGGGGTCCTTATCCTCGGCCAGGTAGTAAAGCAATTCGGGTTTGATGTCGTCGCACCCGGCAAGTTCCAGGCGCACTTTAGTATCACCGTTTTGAGCCAGTTCCTTGGCCATCTCGTATGTTATGGGGGTTTTTTTCGTCAAACCCTGAAGGATTTTTTTAAAAACCATTTGCGTATACCGGCAATATCATCGTCCTGTCTTGTTCACTCTCGTATTGAAGTAAGCGAGTTGCCAAGCCATTTCATCCTTGCTCATGGAATAACGACCCTCTGAAATTGTATCGAGAATTTCCATAGGAGCTATTCCGGCCATGCGTTGCAAAATCATGGCCGCCATCTTGGCTGACAGGCCCGACTTCCATACCAGTGCCGTTACCCCTTTGGCGCTGTGGGCCGAAAAAATTTTATGTGCCACCCCGATATTAACCCCGGCCCTGACCACCAGGGCGGCGAAGACAAAAGGATGATCGCTGGCATTGAGGGCCTTGCCGATAACATTTTCATCGAGCCGTTCGGCCGCCATCAGACGTTCGGCAACTTCAATGGGCGGGGCGACTTGCAGGAAATCCAGGGCATGGACGGAAGAAGACGATCCTTCACCCTTGCCACCCGTTGATATACGGTGATGCACCATTGACTTCACCGCCTCCAGGGTATCGTCGTCAAGGTCGTCGCGACCGGATAGTTTTTCAAGTAAGTTATCAGCAACAAACTGGGCAAGTCTTGTTGCGGCGCCGCTTGGTAACTTTGGCCGGCTGACCAGCGGCGCATGCCACAGCTCAATGCTGTCTGCCTTTGCAATCAGGTCGTCCAGGGTTTCCTCGCGAATT